>CAZASA010000016.1:25221-38050 GCA_964487685.1 uncultured Planctomycetales bacterium | reverse complement strand
CCAAGGAATTTTTAATGACCCATGGTGGACATAACGACGGGTCCATTACCGCAGAACCACAAGCTGCCGGAGAATTTATCCGGGTCTTGAAAGATAAGGGATTATTATGAATAAAACTTTCTTAAGGAGATCTAAAACTTCAATTATCGGTCCTGAAGGCAAACCGCTGCAGCTAAAAGGTGTCAATTTCGGCGGATGGCTGATGATGGAAGCTTATTTTGTGCATTCGTCCAATTTGCCGCAGCAGTTGTTTGAAAAAGAATTTGCCAAACAATGCGGCCGTAAGGCCTTAAGTGAGCTTTTAGGTAAATTCAGGGATAATTTTATCACTGAGTCTGACTTTCAACAGGTCGCTTCCTGGGGGATGAATAGCATCCGTCTTCCGTTCCATTATAAGATCGGCGCTGATTCCCAAGCGGTCAGCTATTTGGATAAAGCCATTGGCTGGGCCCGGAAACATCACGTATATTTGATTTTGGACCTGCATGCGGCTTATGGCGCTCAAAATCCTGATTGGCATTCCGACAGTCTGGAAGGCAAGACAGAATTATGGGCCAAAAAGAACAATCGACTTAAAACGTATGCACTGTGGGAAAAATTAGCCGATCGCTTCAAGGATGAGACCATTGTTGCCGGTTATGATATTCTCAATGAATCGGTATTGGAAGATACGGATCTTTTAAATGAATTTTACCGTGAATCGATCAAAGCTATCCGGTCTTCGGATAAAACCCATATGCTTTTTATTGAGGGAAAACATTGGGCCCAGCAGATCGATGTCTTGGATGATTTTCCCGACGATAATTGGGTATACAGCATTCATTTTTACGAACCCATGGAATTTGCCTTTAACCTGATCCCGTTCATGCGCTATCCGATGGCGGATTATAATAAAGACACCATTCGCCGCCGGATGGAAGGGTATTTCCAATTTGCCCAACAAAAACAGCGTCCTGTCCATGTCGGTGAATTCGGCGTCAATTACCGGCAGGGTGTTTATAACGAACATGTGTATTTGCAAGATGAGCTAAAATGTTTTAATGATCTTGGCTTCCATTGGAATTACTGGACTTATAAAGCGGTCAAGAATTTTACTTTTCCCGACGGCGTATTGGGTTATTACCCCAATAGCCCCTGGGTTCATCGCCAGGGCCCTAAAACAGGTTGGAATTGCTGGGGAGCTTTATGGGAAGAGCATAAAAACGAGATGACGGCTTCCTGGCGCACCCAATCCTTTAGCCTAAACACCCACGTGATCGAAGAACTTAAAAGAGCCCTGCATGGCACAAGACGATTTTAAAGAGAATGTAGATTTTTACTGGGACAAAGAAGGACTAATGGTCTTGACCCGGGAATATCTTTTGAAACAAGGACATTGCTGTGAAGGCGGATGCCTTCATTGTCCGTATGATTTTAAAAAGGATAAGCGATCTAAAGCAGGGACCAATTAAATTGATATTTTTAATGTTCTTTTTGTTGTCGTTTAATTGCGCGTGGGCTGACCCCATAAGTCCCCAGGAACACGAAGCGTTGACCTTCCTCAAGGCAAACATGCCGGAAGGTGATGTTCATCTTTTAAAAGAAGATTTTCTTATGGAGAATACCCGCCTGGCTTTACAAGCTATAAGAGAGGTCCCTTGGGGCAAGGACATTCCCCAGGATATTTTTCTCAACGATGTTTTACCCTATGCATCTCTTAATGAACGCAGGGACAATTGGCGCGGGGATTTTCATCGTCGTTTTATTACGATCGCTATAAAAAGTAAAAATATTGATCAGTCTGTTTTAGCTTTGAACAAATATGTATTTAAAACATTGCATGTCGGCTATAGCGCGAATAAACGCCCCAAGCCTGATCAAAGTCCCTATGAATCCACTAAAGCCCATTATGCCTCTTGCACAGGCCTCGCCATCCTTTTAACAGACGCATTACGTTCCGTCGGAATCCCGGCCCGTATTGCCGCCATTGCGATGTGGCCTGACGAAAGCGGGAATCATACCTGGGTGGAGATCTGGGATGGGCGTTGGCGCTACATTGGCGCAGCGGAACCAACATCGCTTGACCATACCTGGTTTTCTGATAAGGCTTCCCGGACAGATGTTCGTCATCCAATTTTTGCGTCAAGTTTCAAGAAAACCAGTATAAGTTTTCCTATGCGTTGGGCACCGGACATTAAGTCTGTCTCGGCGGTCGATGTGACGGAGGAGTATAAGGCCACGCATTAAGAAAAGTTTGACTCTTTAATGACAAATGATAGACTGCCCGTTGTAAGCCCCGCCTGGCCTAATGGCCAATCGGCGGGGTCCAGTAAAGAGAGAAAATATGAGTTCAGGTTGGAGGCAGGAAAGTAAGACTGTCAGTTTATCGGAGGTGCATTCAACCATCCGGGTATCCTCATCGGCATCCTGGGGCCGTAAGATGCTTGCTTTTATCGGGCCCGGATTTATGGTGGCGGTCGGGTATATGGACCCTGGTAATTGGGCAACGGACCTGGCCGGCGGAGCTAAATTCGGTTACATATTATTATCCGTCATATTACTGTCAAATTTTATTGCTATTTTACTGCAGCATTTATCTTTAAAGCTTGGTATTGTCACCGAGCGTGATCTGGCCCAGGCTTGCCGGGACAATTACAGTAAACCAATTTCGATCATGTTGTGGATCGGGGCAGAGATCGCCATCGCCGCCTGTGATCTGGCTGAGGTGATCGGGTCTGCTATTGCTTTAAATCTGCTATTTCACCTTCCGTTAGTTATAGGGATCTTGCTGACCGCCCTGGATGTTATCGTCATTTTATTTTTACAATACAAGGGTTTTAGGGTGATTGAATCCCTGGTAGTTGGATTGATCCTAATTATAGGAGGGTCATTTGCCTATGAGATGATGATCTCTAACCCGTCGTTACCTCTTTTTTGGGCAAATTTATTACCAAAACCAGAGATCGTGACTAATCCGGACATGCTTTATATCGCCATCGGTATTTTAGGCGCTACAGTCATGCCGCATAATTTATATTTACATTCCAGCATTGTCCAGACAAGGGCGTTTGAACGCAATGAGGAAGGCAAGAAGATGGCGGTGCATTTTGCGGCCATTGATTCGGCAGGAGCATTGTTCACGGCATTTTTTATCAATGCGGCGATACTTATATTGAGTGCTGCGGCATTTCATGGTACGGGGCATCAGGATGTGGCAGATATCCATGACGCGTATAATTTATTAACACCTGTTTTGGGGGCTTCGATGGCAAGTATCATATTTGGTGTGGCCCTTTTAGCATCGGGCCAGAATTCCACCTTGACAGGGACCTTGGCAGGCCAGATCATCATGGAAGGATTTTTGAATATCCGTCTGCGTCCGTGGGTCAGGCGTCTATTGACACGGTTGATCGCGATCGTCCCGGCGGTCATCGTTGCCAGCCTATATGGAGAAAAAGGCACAGGACAGCTGTTGATCTTAAGTCAGGTCGTATTATCGCTCCAATTAGGGTTTGCCGTTGTTCCACTGGTGATGTTCACTTCTGACAAACAGAAAATGGGGAATTTTGTCAATTCAGCTTGGCTGAAAATACTTGCATGGCTGGTCACAGGGGTGATCATTGTTTTGAATATGTATTTATTGTGGGTTTCTGTTATTGGATGGTTAAATGCCGCGACAGCGGGGCAAGGGGGTACTCATGTATAAGAAGATCCTGGTCACCCTGGATATTTCATCGGCCGATAAAAAGATCCTTGGCCATATAAGGCCGTTGGCCAAATTGACCGGCGCTGAAATTATTTTAGTGCATGTGGCCGATGGGTTCGGTTCCCAGCTTCAGGAACAGTTAAATCTGCAAGATTCCGAGGAGATAAAAAAGGACCGTGCCTATATGGACCAGGCGATCGCTCAACTTTTGTCCGAAGGTTTTCTGGCACGTTCTATATTGGTCAAAGGCCAAGGTCCGGTGGAGGGGATATTATGGGTCGCCAAAGAAAATAACTGCGACCTGATCGCCATGGCCACTCACGGTCATGGCCCGGTCAAAGACCTGATCTTAGGCTCTGTGGCGGAAAATCTCAGGCACAAGACAAGCATTCCTATATTAATGGTCAGGGCATCTAAATAAATAGTATGAAGGGAAGTAGAACATGTCAAAAAAATTAAAATTAAAAATCATAAATAAAAAAGCCCGGATCGCGGTGATCGGATTGGGGTATGTCGGTTTGCCGTTGGCCATTGCATTTGCCCAGAAAGGCTTTAAAGTGCTGGGCGTTGACACTGATGAGCAACGGGTGGAACGGATCAAGGGTTTGAAAAGTTATATTACGGATGTTCCAAGCAAGGTCATCGCGCGGGTGGTTGGAAATAAGTCACTGGTCGCATCCACCAATTTTGACCTTCTTTCAGAAGTTGATGTGGTGATCATCTGTGTGCCGACCCCGCTGAAACGCAAATATACCCCGGATATTTCTTATATAGTCAGCGCCGTTAAAAGTGTGGCTAAACACCTGCATAAGGACATGCTGATCGTTTTGGAAAGCACCACCTATCCCGGGACGACGGAAGAACTTATTAAGCCGGAGCTGGAAAAAAGCGGTTTAAAAGCAGGCAAGGATTTTTATATCGCTTTTTCTCCTGAACGTATTGATCCGGGCAATAAGGATTTTGAAGTGACAAAGATCCCCAAGGTCGTGGGGGGCTTGACAGCGGCGTGCACACAGTTGTCAGGACTTTTATATGGCCAGATCATCAAGCATGTGCACCAGGTGTCTACTTGCAAGGCCGCGGAAATGACCAAACTTTTGGAGAATTCATTTCGTATCGTCAATATTGGTTGGATCAATGAGATCGCGCAAATGTGCCATGCGTTGGGTATTGATGTTTGGGAGGTCATTAATGCCGCCAAGACCAAACCTTTTGGGTTCATGCCTTTTTATCCGGGGCTGGGGGTGGGTGGCCATTGTATTCCGGAAGACCCCTTGTATCTCTATTGGAAAGCGAAACATTATGATTTTAGCTGTAAATTCATTAAACTCGCGGCAGATACAAATCAAAATATGCCTGCTTATGCGGTGACACGTTTACAGGAAATGTTAGGAAGGTCATTTAAAAATGCCAAAATTCTTGTTTTGGGCGTGACCTATAAAAAAGATGTTAAGGATTTAAGAAAATCACCATCGATCAGGCTTATTGAACTTTTAAGGAAGCAAACCCGGGTGGAATATTATGATCCTTTGATCCCTTATCTTAAACTGGAAGGGCTTGACCTAAAATCTGTTGATATAACGCCATCCAATTTAAAAGGGTACGATGTCATTGTGCTGTCCGTGGACCATACCGCCGTTAATTATGGACTAATTTATAAAAACGCACGATTGATCTTTGATATCCGTAACGTATATAAAGACATCAAAGATAAAAAAGTGGTGAAGTTATGAACATTAAGGCCATGAGAAATATTCATCTTTATCTGGGTGTTTTTTTTGCGCCATTGCTTGCTTTTTTTCTCATCAGCGGGACATGGCAGACCTTTGGTCTTCATGAAGCCAGTAAATCCGGTGAGTATAAGCCGCCGGCCATTATTAAATCACTTTCTTCAGTCCATAAGGAACAAAAATGGACAGAGGGCCGCCAAAAGGGCTCGGAATCATCAGTGCCTTTTCAGTGGTTGGTGGTATTAATGGCGGTGGGGCTATTGACTACTACTATATTAGGCATTGTCATGGCTTTTAAATACACAAAACCATGGATCGTTTGGGGCTGTTTATTGATGGGCATTGCGGTCCCGTATTTTTTGATTTGGATCCCGCATGGGTAGGCTCAATGTTTAAATTCTTGACAAAATTTATTAATTTATTAAACTAAGTCATGAATAGACTTAGTTATGAAACTAATTAAATAATTGCGTACAAATTTCTATTTTTAAGCCCTTTTCGATTTAAAAGGGCTTTTTTAAACATAATAAATAAGTCAAAGGAAAGCTTAGTTAAATGGGCAATAACTTATTAATCCGTTTGATCATCATGTTGGCAATAGGTGCTTATGGGGGGATGCCTGATCTTTGTTTTGCAGGCGCTAAGGAGACATTTGTCATTAACATCAAGGATCATAAATTCGACCCGCCGCAATTGACCGTACCAGCCAATCAAAAATTCTTAGTTAAAGTGATTAATCAGGACCCCACTGCCGAAGAATTTGAAAGTTATGATCTAAACCGCGAAAAGATCGTGAATGGGAATAAAAATATCATTGTTTATTTAGGTCCTTTATCAAAAGGTGCATATAAATATTTTGGGGATTTTCATCAAAGCACCGCTCAAGGGACCGTTATTGCTCAATAGGACCGGGAAAAGGGAAAATCAAGTACTAATATGTTTTCAATTGCCATCATTGTATTTAGAGAAGTCTTAGAGATCTCTTTGATCTTAGGTGTCTTGTTGGCCGCAACCAAGGGGCTGACTAATCGGGCGCCCTGGGTTTGGTTGGGATTATTCTTGGGATTGATTGGTGCCGGGATAGTTGCATTTTTTGCTGATGCTATTTCTCAAGCCGCTGAAGGGATGGGCCAGGAAATGATGAACGCGATCATTCTTTTTATCGCGGCAATTCTCATTGGATGGACTGTTGTTTGGATGAACCGCAATGCGCGGGAGATGTCACAGAAATTTAAGAAGATAGGGACGGATGTCATTAAAGGTGAAAAACCAAAGTATACGCTTACCATCGTCGTGGCCATATCGGTCCTGCGTGAAGGATCTGAAATTGTCATGTTCCTGTACAGTTCTATTGTCACCGGAGGCAAAATTTATTTATTGGTCTTAGGCAGCATTATCGGGACCCTTATGGGGATCGTCGCAGGGTTTGTGATCTACTATGGTTTAATGAAGGTCCCTATCAAGAAGGTCTTGAACGTAACCAGCTGGCTTTTAATGTTGTTAGTGGCTGGTATGATGGCACAGGCATTTGGGTATTTATCCGCCGCTGGACGCGTGCCTGATCTGATCCCGATGGTTTGGGATACTTCACGGATAATATCCGAGGGAAGTCTTCTGGGAAAAATCATGCATATCCTGGTCGGCTATGCTGACAGGCCGTCCGGTATGCAGCTTTTAGTATATCTGTTAACAGTGGGTGGATTGTTCGCGGCCGTAAAGACGGCTGGCCAACCTTTGACGCCAAAGTCCAAGAAATTAATTGTATTAGTTATGGTGGGTTTTGGATGTGCCTTCGGGTTTTCTCGTTCAGCTTTGGCAGAAAAATTGGTTTTTGCCCCTAATGCCGAACAAGGCGAATGGGAAGTGGAAAACACAGGTGTATATGATTTTGACCCGCATAAAGATAAGAACGCTGTGCAAGAATATCATTACGCGGTCGGTTATGGCGTCAATAGTTTTTGGCATACGGAATTGGAGCTCGAAGGGGAAACATTGCCTTCTGATGGAGCCATTACAGGATACAAGACGACCCATTTGGAATGGGAGAATATTTTCCAGCTTGCAGAAAAAGGGCAATATTGGGTCGACCCCGGGATTTATCTGGCCTATGAGGCGCCCTTGATCAATAAACAGGTAGGGCAGTTCGAGGGGAAAATATTGCTGGAAAAAGATTATCAAAAGTTCTCTAATATACTTAATATTAGTTTCAATCAAGAAGTTGGTGAAGGAGCTGACCGTCATACTGATGCCGGGATCTCATGGTCTTCCCGGTATCGTCTGTCACAGTATTTTGAACCTGGTTTTGAATACTGGAATGATTTTAGTGCGATCGATCATCATTTAAATTATGATGAGCAAAGCCATCAGGTGGGGCCTGTGATTTATGGGCGTTTAAACCGGCATATAAAATATGATGTCGGTTATTTATTTGGGATATCTGATGCTGTCCCCCGAGGCGAAATTAAATGGAATCTTGAGTACGAGTTTTAGTTAAGGTTCAAATTTATGATGCAAAAATTGCAGAGCCAGGTCAGTGCGATATTAAAGACCTGGGGGCCAGCATGGCTGGTCATGATCGCGGATGTTGACGCGGCCAGTGCCATCACCGCCGCTGACAGCGGGGCACAATACGGGACCAAACTTGTCTGGTTTATCATGCTCTTGGTCATTCCTTTGTATGTGATCCAGGAAGTGGCAGGCCGGGTGGGGGTTGTCACCGGTAAAGGTTTAGGGGAGCTCATCAGGGAGAATTTCAGCAGAAGTGTTGCGGTATTCTGCGCATTCCCGATGGCCCTGGTTGATATCATCAGCTATATCGTTGAGTATACAGGTATTGCTGTCGGCTTTCAGATGATGGGAATTTCCCCCTGGTTTTCCGTGCCCTTTGCCTTTATAGCCCATGTGCTCGTGGTCTATAACAGGAAGTATGCGGAAGCTGAAAAACCGCTTCTTATATTCTCTGTTATATTTGCCATTGTTTGGATAGTGGCGGCTTTCCTGACAGCACGTAACGGCATTGAGATCACTCCTTTCTATTTTTCAAAGTCTCCGGATTTTATTTTTTTGCTTGCCGCCAATATCGGTGCTGTGATCATGCCGTTCATGTTGTTTTATCAGGTATCCGCAACGGCGGAGAAGGGGACGGGTAAAAATAATATCTGGGCTGTCAGGTTTGAGACCCTGGTGGGGGCTTTATTTTCCGAGTTGATCATGGTGGCGATCGCTGTATCTGCCATTGGGATCAAAACCAATTCCCTTGACTTTACGTCTCCTAAGGTCCTTTCCCAGAGCTTAATTTCAGTAGCAGGGCATTATGCACCGTATGTTTTCGGGACCGGTCTAATTACAGCTTCGTTTATTGCCCTTATTGTTATCTCCCTTGGGAGCAGCTGGGGCGTGACCGAAGCCATGGGTTGGGGGAAAAAACATTGGTTTAAGGTCTACCTTATAGAATCGATCCCTGCGGTGCTGATCCCGCTTTTTTCATTCAATTTGATCAAACTTGCGCTTAATTTGATGGTTTTGCAGATCGTGGTATTGATCGCACCTGCGATCATCCTTGGCGTCATCGCATCGAACAAGAAATTAATGGGTGATCTGTCCTTGAGAGGGGCCAATCAATTTATCTATTGGTTCTTCATCGTTCTGATTTTTGCGACAGGTTTGGTCAGCATGCTGCCTTATTTTGGCTTCAAGTTATAAGGTACAATGACCTTCTAAATTTGACAAGCTCCTAATATATGTTATTCTTTAATTATCAAGAATGATTGTCTAAGGGGAAGCTGAGCGCCAATGACCGAAAAAATCCGCTTTATTGCTGTTTTCATTTTTTGCTTTATTTCTTCGTTTGTTTTTTACTCTTCCTGCCTTGCCCAAACAACACCCGATCATAATATTTGTACACTAGTGCAATGTGTCAAAATACAAAATGGCTATCTAGAGGTCCTGTCTTCCGATAATAAAACGTATGTTCCTTTTTTTATCAGAGGAGTGGCGTATGAGCCCACACCGATAGGCCGTTATATCAGTGATTGGGGTTATCCTGAACTTCCTAATGGCGCTTCCGATCCGCGGTCCGGCAATAACAATATCTATGACGACCCGAACATTTTAACCCGTGATTTCCGCTTGCTGCAGCAAATGAATGCCAATACTATCCGTATCTATCAAGGCAATGATATCCAGGTAAGCTGTCTGTGTACGAATAATACACGTTTCCCTGATTATATGACCAACGCCGGCAATACAGTTAATGCAAACAAGGCCCTCAATACGTTAGATCTCGCGGATAATTATGGTTTAAAGGTCATTGCCGGTTTCTTGGTTGGTACTTTGACCTTTGATGCCAATAATACAATAGGGAGCATAGATTCTAATAACAATCTTTTGACCCGTCAGGACATTATTAACAATTTCGTTGCCTTTGTTAATAATTTTAAGGGAAACAGGGCTGTTTTATTCTGGGCGATCGGTAATGAGAATAATTATCAAGTGCTCAATGCAGGAAAAATTTCCATTACCGCGTTTGAAAACGCTTTTGGTATCAGTAAGGGCGACGAAATCTATAATTGGCTGCAACAAACAGCAAGCTTTTTGGATTTTGATAATGACATCATTGTTGATTTAAATTCATCCTATGTATTAAATAAAATAAAGAGTCAATATCCCTCGGACTATAGTTCAATTTTGAATATATTAAAGCAATTTAGTGGTCAAAATTTGAACCCGCAGCAATTAGCCGCATGGTATAGCTTGGTTGATGCGATGGCTTTAGCCGCACATAAAGCTGAAGGGAACACCTTTCATCCGGTGGCAGTTGTTAATGGATATATCACAGAAATAGGAAATAGTACCGATGGGGCTAGTGATCATGATTTGCCAGATCTAGATATCTGGGGTGCCAATGTATACACCGGACAGAGTTTTGGAACGGTGTTTAAGGATTATGCAGCCAAATCCAGTAAACCTTTATGGATCTCCGAATATGGGGTGGACGCTTATAATACGACAAGTATCAATGGTATCAATAATTGGGGGAGCACGGCGGCCAGTGATCTGGGCGGTTCGGGATCCGCAGATCCTATGGATCAGTCCAACTGGGATGTGGGTTTATGGAATCAAATTTTTAATAATTCACCAGCGACTATCGGTGGAACGTTATTTGAATATTCAGATGAATGGTGGAAGTCTTATGAGTTTTATTGCACTACGCCAAACCCCAATAATAACCCTGCTATTCAGGCCGAAAATGTGATCAGCGCCACCATATGCAATTCCACCCATAAGTATTTTGGATTTCCTGAAACTTGGTCGCCAGATAATTTTTCTAACGAGGAATGGTTTGGTATTATGTCCATCAGTAGCAATAATAACGGGACAACTATAAATGGCCAGCCGGATGTAATGACTCCGCGTTCAGTTTACTCAGATCTCAAGGCGCAATGGCAATCAAATCCCAATCCATGGCCAACAATAACTTTAAATATAAGCGGTTTAGGCGCGGGCAGTATCAGTAGTCCCGTAAGTTTTCTTGGAGCCGGGCTTAATTGTACTTATTCTTCAGGCGCAAGCACAGGTACTTGTTCGACAACAGTTGCCAATAATCAGCCTGTTTCATTAAACTTTGCTTCCAATAATAATTCTATAGTCACCAATTGGGGAGTTAGTGGTTGTACTAGCGGGACTGCTTCTTGTCAATTTATAGCTGACACTTCTATAAATATCAGTGTGACAGTAACTCCAAGCTATCAAATGACCATCATAGCAGGGAACAACGGAAGTATCTCTCCGACTAAAGCCACCATAACAAATGGAGGGAGTCAGAAATTCACGCTGACACCTGATACAGGGTATACTCCGCATTTAAGTATTGATGGTATTGAAGTGGCTTTGAACAAAAATAATAAATACAACTTATTGGATGTAACTTCCACACATATCATTACAGCGAGTTTTATTTTAAATACCTATACAATGAATATTAGTGCCGGAAGCAATGGCAGTATTTCTCCGACAAGTTCGACGATTTCGTATGGTGGCAGCCAAAAATTCACACTGACACCTAATACAGGATATGATCCGCATTTAAGCATTGATGGTCATGAAGTGGCTTTGAATAAGAATAATAAATACAACTTATTGGATGTGACTTCAACGTATACCATTGCGGCAAGTTTTACTTTGAAGACCTACGCCATGATCATCAGTGCGGGAAAACATGGCAGTATTTCTCCAATTAGTTCGTCGATCCCGTATGGAGGCAGTCAGAAATTCACCCTTACGCCAAAACCAGGGTATAGCGCGCATTTAAGTATCGATGGCCAGGGAGTGACTTTGAATAAAAATAATAAATATAACTTAATTGATGTTAAATCCATCCATTCAATTACTGCAACTTTTACGAAGCCGTAACGTCTATTAACACATTTTTGCTTGTATTCAACTGTCCATTATCTGCGATCAGGGGCAATACTTAGGTCCTTGGTTGTGTATTTAAAATTATAAAATGCCAGTCGACCGGGTGCTGTCAGACCCGTCAGATGTCGCGGAGTCTGAAGGCAATATAATACCGGTTGAATCGGTCGCTGCTGGCGCTGTTGTCGGTGCCTCCGTAACGGTGGTTCCCTGGTTTACATTTTGTTGGGCAACGCTTGATATTGTCGATGTTTTGACAGAATTAAAAGTAGTTGGTATCGTAGTGCTTGAAGGAGTGTTTATTGATGCATTTGCCGTTATTGAGCTTCCCGTATTTGTTAAAGGAGTCAGGACAACAGTGCTTGTTGAATTAGTAGTACTTATCGTGCTGGTTGGAGTTACCGTACTATTGGCAATTGAAAGACCACTGTTATTAGGGAAGCTATAGGTCACCGGGGCGCTAGACCCTGAAGGCGTGTGAACAAGCAAAGAGGCATTAGAAGCTCTGTAATAAGTTGTAGCATATCCATGAGCAGCAGTGCTGTACTTCTGGACACCCCATTGGCTGTATAAGAATTCATAAGGGACCACACAAGAAATCAAATCAGTTCCGTTGGGTATAGTAGATGGCGTCCATGTATTAATTTTTGCATATACAGTGTAATTCGTTGGCGGTCCTATTTGATTGCCGTTTTGATCCACTGGGGTCCTGGTCTCTTCAAACTCTACGAAGTTACTTCCGACGTAAGAACCATAGGCCGAACCTAAAGCTTTAGAGTCATTGTTATCGATCGATCCATCCCGGTTTACATCCGCTACATTATACGAAGGAAAGGCTGGTACATTTGGTAAAGATGGCAGTGGATTATCTAAAGTTTGTGCCAGGATTAATAAATCTGAAAAAC
The DNA here is from genome assembly GCA_964487685.1 of uncultured Planctomycetales bacterium. Classification (GTDB taxonomy): domain Bacteria; phylum Omnitrophota; class Gorgyraeia; order Zapsychrales; family Fredricksoniimonadaceae; genus JABDGZ01. The sequence goes on along the minus strand of CAZASA010000016.1, from coordinate 25,316 downwards.
TGACCATATTATCATTGTTGATATCAGCAGCCGGATCCCAATTTATTTTTCCTGTAAATTTACCGAAATTATTACCATTGATCGTAAGTAACGCC
>CAZASA010000016.1:0-25211 GCA_964487685.1 uncultured Planctomycetales bacterium | reverse complement strand
AACAGGTGAAGATGTTGGTTCAATAATACCGGTGATCACGGGAAGCGGGGATGGATTAACCGTTACTGTGGCTTGTGTAGATGTTGCTATGTTACCAGTGCTATCTTTTGCGCTGAAGGTATAGTTACCAAAAGGGATGTTGGTCAGGGTTAGGGTGTAGCTAGTGGCATTAGCCTGTATTACGTTCCCTTGTATAGGAGTGCCATTGTTATAGAAGTTTACTCCATTGATCAATGCATTGATGCCAGAAGTTGAAGCTGTAAGTGTAATGGTCGCGGGAGCCGTATAAGAAGTTTTATCTGTGGTAAGGTTCATCACATTGACAATGACAGGTGATGAGGTGGTTGTAGCGCCTTGATTGTCTGTGGCCACAGCCGTTAAGATATGTGAACCGGGAGGTGGATTATTCCAAATATAAGTGTAAGGACTTGCAGTTAGTGTTTTTAGGGGGATAGAAGAATAATTGTCGTAAAAGGCAACATTGGCCACAGTCCCATTGGTGTCGCTGGCATCCGCGGTTAGGGTTATTTTTCCAGAAGTATTATCATAGTTTGCGGAGAATGAAATTGTTGGCAGCGTATCAAGTATAGGAGCTGTTGAATTTCCGGTGACTGTAATGGTGGACATATCAGTATTCATATACTGTGATCCGCTATCGTCCGTTACCATCGCCTGAACGTAGTATTGTCCGCCAACCGCATTATTCCAGGTAAAATTGCAGGTGTAGTAATTATTGCCCTGGGAAGTGCAATTGGTATTAGTCGCAGGTGCAAGAATTGAACCTAAGCTTATCGTGGTTGCCGGACCAAAAGAAAGGGCACTTACATCAACCTCTGTTATAGTTGACCCTGGTGTATCATTGACATTAATGGTGATCGGTATAGTCGCTGGTGAGGCATATGATGTTGATGGAACGCTTAGGCTGATATAGGGGTGTGAATTCCCTGCAATTGCTACCAATGCAGGTGCGCTTGTTACGCTTCCTTTGCTATTGGTAATAACGACTTGGTAATTTGTATTTACACTAATTGGCGGCACAGGATACGCTGTATTGGTTGCGCCGGGGATATTAGTGAAAGTATTTCCGTTTTGTACCTGCCATTGATAACTTAAGGGCCCTTGGCCAGTAGCTAACACTGTTAAAGTAATACCTGTAGGGCTGTTCTTGCGAACTGGAACACCTACCGGTTGAAAAATGATCACTGGACTAGAACTTAACGAATTAGTTGAAACAAAATTGGCATAAATCGCTTTTCCATTGGATATTGTCGTAGTGTAAGAGGTATTGTTGCTCAAGATATTACCCGTGCTGCCTTGCCGGGTTGGGTCAAAATCGCTCCAGTAGGCAAAGCTGAAGTCGGATAAAGGATGGGCTGTCATAGTTATGCTTGAATTCATAATATATGCAGTTGAGCCATTACTATCGGTGATATAGCCAGCTTCGGCAACACCGGGATTGCTAAGATTAATGACTTTGGGGGTAAAGCCGACTACTTTCCCAGATTCTGCAGGATCCGCCACAAAAGAAACAACAACATATTGGTCGGCGTGCATGGTGATGGTTTTGGTGAATGAATATATTGAATTTTTGGTGAAAGATTTACTTGATGTATTGACCACACACGTATTGTTAGAGTTAATAGGATATGAAGTGATACCAGTTGTCGAATCAGGTTGTACATAAACGCCGTTAATTGTCATTCCATAAAATGATGATCCGCAGCCAGAAATGCCTGTCAGGGTTACTTGATCTCCATCATTATAAAGAGTTTTTCCGGTAAGGGGATTGCCGGCATTATCCTTAAGGAGTGTGCCGTTTTTATCAGTGATCTGAGTAACATTGACAACCCCATTATTAATGGTCCCATCCGGTTGTTCAGCGACCACCGTCCTGACTGCGAGGGCATAGGTTGATTGGGTCGGTGTGATAGGAGTGAAAGTAGCTGTTAGGGCTGTATTATCGTTTATAACCATATTACCGGATATTTTTCCGGTTATAGGGTCTGTAGTTTGATTATTTATAGCAACAGGTAATGATGGTTGGTTTATGTTATCAGTACTTGCACTCCAAGAGCTGAATTGATAGCCCTTATTGGGCGTTGCTGTTAAGGTCACGGTACTTCCAGGCGCATAACCCATTTGATCAGGGCTTCTGGAGATGGTCCCATTAGGTGCATTAGTTGTTAAGGTATAGGGGTTAGCGATAATCGTGACCTTGCCTATGGTCTGTTTGGCGCCATCAGCAGGCGTACCGCCGCTGCTTAACAAGGAACAATCTGCCGGAGTACCGTCACAAGCGGTCATATCAAGAATATAGGTCCCTGGTTGAGAAAAGGATGCTGAGGACGCAATTGAATTTGGCCTTGAAATAGTTACTGTTCCGGGACCTGTGGAAGTAGGATCTACACTCCAGGTTAAATTCAAATAATCACCAGAAGAGAGGGGTTGACCGTTTACATCAAAAGGCTTGTTATCATCCCAAAGTTGGGCTACAAAATTCGCATTGAAAGGGGGAATGTTGAGTCTTATTGATGTTGCCAATATAGGCTGATCATTGTTGATGATCACAACAGGCGCTTGGTTAACGCTGGGTACCGGATTGACCCGCAGTAAGGCGTTGCTGCTGGTCACTGAACCAATATTATTAGAGACTGTTACGTAATAAGTATCGCCATAGTTTGAAGCGCTTAATATCGGAGTTGTATAGGAATTGCTGTTATTACCAACAGGAGTACAAAAATTTGGGCTATCAATCGGGCAATGATACCATTGATAGGTCGCAGTTCCATTGCCATTAACAGTGGCCGCAACGCTGAAGGCTGCCGTACTCCCAGCGGTCACAAGCAGGCCTTGAGGCTGGCTGGTAATGATCGGCAAAGCTTCAGAGGGTTGTATTTCCTGAATAGTCACAGGTATCGTGGTGGTTGTTGTAGAATTATTGTTATTCGGATTAATTTGAGTAGCCGTGACATTGATCGTGTAAATCCCATCAGGTGTATTAGAAGGCACATCAACCTTCATTGAATTATCAATCGCTTGTGCGCCATTGAGGGGAATATTGCTTCCTAACCCGCCTGTGCCCCAGGAACCTGAAGACGCAGTGGCACTTAAATTAAATTTAGATGAGGAGCAAGCCGTACTATCATGGTTTCTAACCCGGACATTAAAATAAATAAGAGACCCTGCCACCGCTTGAAATTGTCCCGAAGGGGCTACAATCACATTTGAAGCAGGCGTGACAACTAAGCCAGGATAGGTTTGTGAAGCGGCACAGGGCACTGTCAAGGGCGTGTCTACGATCACAGAGCTTGGATTATAGGTATATTGCACAGCAACCTTGGATGTGGGATGCCCATTGGCATCGGTTTGAAGGATCATTTTTCCATCACTGTCATAACTATAAAAGGCAGTGTCATTAAAATTCTGATAGCGGTCCCAACCTATACGATTACCAAGAGAATCATAGCGGTACATATCCGTTTGCCAGAGTTTAACCTCGCTGTTAGCGGGGCCGGTATTGGCTGGGGAATAATGGATCTCTGTTAATCGATTATTGGAATCAAAATACCTGGTTTCATTATTAAAGGAATAGGAAGTAAAGGTCGCGGCTGTCGAAATGGTATTGTTATTATTACGAACAAATAACCCTATGATCACTTCATTTGAACCTGTCGCGGCACCGTTGATTGTGCCTGGACCACCACCCGGAATCGGGGTTGTCGTGTGATAATCAAGACTGATCGTTTCTTGAGGGCTGTCAGCTGTTGATGGAGAAAAATGCACTTTATTGGCATCACCGCGCAATACCACCCAGTGATATTCTTTGATCGGTGAGCCATTGGGTGAAAAACTTTTTGACGCGTCAAGTTGAAAAGTCTTGGTGGCCACATTTTCATGGAAAAGGGTGGCAATGGCCATGGGAGATTGAAATAGGATTGAGGATGAAATATTGCCTATAAAGTTCATGGCTGGAGTAGGAGTAGCTTCAAAATAATCAACCCCATTTTTTTCAGTGGGTTGGACCCATGACGGATTAAATTGAATTTCGGCTATCGGTGGAACTGTATCAGTGGTCATGTCGTTGGCCATTTGGGCCATGCTTAGATCCTGGCTGATGCCTGAAGCTAACGCACTTGGAAAAGATGCTCCGGACATATAAATATTTTCAGTGCTTAAGCCTAAGCTCGGATCATGAGCGCTGTTTTGGGCGCGCGTTATCTGGTCAACATAAACCAAGGTAGGTAATAGGGCGCCGTTATTCATTAGCATTTGAAATACCGATTGTTTGAATGCCCCAACAACTTTTAGATAGCTTGATAGTCCTGCCGCTTCACTGCCAAAGCCATCGGAAGCAGAATAAACATAATTCCAGTTAGACTTAAAGTTGTCGATCCCACCAGTGCCGCCGGCATGTCCGAGATCAGAGAAGAATTCCATACCCGGGTTGATCTTACTTGTAAATAGATCATCAATGTGAGCAGGGATTTTATAGGGCAGCAAATTGTCATCGAAATTGTCAAAATAATCAGGATCAAGCGGTGGAGGATCAAGCGATTTTTGGTTCATTAAATTCCCATCAAGGTTAGCGCCATCATTGTTCTCACCGCTAAATGTAATTTCTCCGGGATATCCTGAGTTAATTAAAAAAGTGCCATTCATAAGTCCGCCACCGTCATTAAGTGTCGAATCCATTTGACCTGACCACGAACCGACCCAGCCCGGCACATCACCTTCATGGGGGTCATCCGTTAGATAATTAAAATCAACGCCCACATAACCTTGAGGAGGGTCTGTGGGTGTTGCTGTAGTTGTGATTTGGGATTTGCTCAATAGAAAATTACACGTTGCGTCATTGGTATTGTCGCAAAGGGGTGTTTTGCTGATATTGATATTAACATTCATTGTTGTGCTGTTGTTAGAATCTGTAGCAGTAAATGTCAAGACGTTGTTTCCTTGGGCAGAAGGCCTGGGCAAAATAGTCAGTGTACCGGTTACGCCACTGCCAGTATCTAAAGTTGGGACAGAAAAGAAATAAAAATCACGCGTATTGGTAGGGACCGACACACCATCTCGTGTCATGGTAGTGTTTAATGATAAAGTAATAGTCTGCCCCGGGTCTTTGGCAGTAATGGTAATTGTTAAAGGGAAGGAAGAGTTTTCCCGAGTTACAGTAAAAGTTGGATCCAGAGTTGAGGTGGTGTTAAGGACTATGTCATTAACGGGGGTAAACAGCGGCCCGGTTGAAGATAGAGCTATATTATTAGAGAAGGCCCAAGAAAGGATAAGAATGATACCGGACAATCTAATGGAGAACTTGTGTTGTTTGATCATATTACGCTCCCTCAGTAATTTTCCCATCGCCCATCAATAAAAAAACCTATTCCTCTCAATTTCGTGGAATAGGTTGCTTGGTCTATATCTGTTTCGGCGGCCAGGCTGTCCTATTCCGAGCTACTGCGAGTGTCGGTTAATCCGACCCAGGACCCTTTAGCTTTGCGTCCCTGCCTTACGACAGGTATGCCTTTTTCGTTTTTCCTACAAATTCCTTACCTCAAATTGAAGTATACAACATATTTTTGTGTTTTGCTAATCAGGGTGTGTAAAATCAGGGTGTGTAAAGAGAAGCTATATTAGGGAAGTTTGGTAAAGCTTACTAACAGGATTTCCGCGTATTGAGGCTTGCGGTTCTCAAAATAATGCAGGGTGGAGGCATCGAAGCAAAATACTTCGCCTTTGCGAAATTCCCTGCGATCAATGCCGGTGTCCTCGTGCTTTAGCACAAGATCAACTGTTCCCTTACAGATGTAAAAGAATTTATAAGATTTGGCATTAGGGGCAAATTCTTTTTCTTCCGAGGTTTGTCCACGGCCTTTGATTTTGATCAGTTGCGGCAAGAAGGGGAGATTATTATAGAGATTATAGAGAACAGAGCTTTCATTGTATGGGTAATAACCCGATGAAGGCCCGGTTTCCAGGGGTTCGCTGCTCGTGCCTTTGCGCAGGTCTGAAATTTTCATCTTCAATACCAACGCGATTTGATAGAGGGTTCTTTCTTCAGGTCTTTTGGTATCGTTGACGACATTATGTAATGAGCTATAGGAAATTGCATCTCCTTCCGCGTACTCAACAATAGCCTTATGAAATGCAAGCAGGTTTTTGTAAGGGCTTTTTTTAATTAAATCCTTAATGTGTTGGCCTAAGGTTGGTTTGAGACTTTCGATATAATTTGTCATTTAATCAATTTATTTATTTTATATTTTGTGATAATTATTTTATATTTTTGTAAGTGATTCAACCACATATATTTATGATTATCACTACATAAGTTAAAAATGTTGACAAAGTGACAATTTTATGAGATATTATTCCTGTTTCAATTTTTAAATCAATTTTATTTTATGAGGTAAATGATGAAAAAGCTACTGTTAATTGTTTTTTTTAATTTGATGTTTCTACAATTTGTACAAGCTGAGGTCAAAGAGATTGTTTACGATGGTAAGGAAATTTATGTTCACGTAAAGAAAGGCCATGTGACGACCCTGATTTTTCCTGAACCAGTAAACGAGGTGATCCGTGGATTTGGCGCTGACAGTTATGTGATCCAAAGAAAAGATAAAGAACCTAATACCCTGGAATTGTTACCAGCCGGTCCAGAGGAAGCTGAAATGGATGTAAGCGGTATTTCCGGGGAAGATTATGTTTTGAGATTTATCAGTCGAGATAATTTCTATACAAAATTGACCATACTTCCTATGTCAGCTGCATTAGAGCGGACTGAACTATTGAATGATAATTTACGGTCATCTCAAAAGACCCGTAAAACCGATGAAAAGATAATAGTTACTAATAAGGATATTCTGCCGGAAGCACAAATTCCGACCCATGCCTACGGGGGACATGTTTCGGAGCTTCCGGCAGAATTAAATTTGAAGATAACAATTAGAGGTAATGAACTGCCCCTAAAGGTCTATTTTTCTACGATCTCACAGGTTACAAAATATAACATTATCACGACATCTGAAATTGAAGAGCAAAAGACTTCAGTAAATTTAGAGAATATTGAAGTATGGAGGGCATTAAAAAGCCTTCTCTATAAGTATGGCTGGGGCTTTAAGGTTTCGAAAGAAGATCTGATCATCACATCAACAGAAACCCGTGTATTTAATATCCGGATGCCTGCGGTGGATCAGAATTTTTCCGATCAAACATCAAATGAATCATTTGCTGATAATCAAAACAACGCAACAGGCAATAATACAAACGATCAACAAAGTCAAGATGTTAAGGTTGGATCAAAGATCTTTTATGAAAATAGCGCGCCAAAACTTTCCTTGTGGACGGACTTGGAAAACAGCATTAAGTCTCTGATAACCTCTCAGTCTGGGTCTTATTCGATATCTAAGTCAAGCGGAACAATTACGGTCACGGATAAGCCGGGAGTGTTGGACAAGATATCGGAGATCATTGACTCGACAAATGAGATCTTAAGCCGGCAACAAACTTTTGAGATACAGATCTATGAGGTTGACTTGACCAATTCCGATGAAACGGGAGTGGATTGGGCGGCGGTTGAAAAAAACGTTAATGGGATTAACTCGTTAGCTTTGGCTACAAATTTTTCTTCTGTCGGATTTGTGGGTAATCAACTATTGACCTTAAATGGAACTACCAGCAGTTCAGGCAACAGCGGCATTGCAGCCGTATTAAAAGCCTTGGCATCGCAGGGTGAGGTGCATACTGTTTCAAAACCAAAGATCACGGTGACAAATTTATTCCCGGCCGTAATACAGGAGGTAAGCAGTATTCCTTATATTAACGGGACAGGCCAGACTGCCACCAATAATTCGACCATTACGACAGTCACAACTTCCCAAGTCTCAGATGGCCTGACAATGAGATTAGAGGCCAAAATGTCCGATGACAACAAAACGGTCTTAAATATATCCGTTGCTGTAAATACGCTTGATTCAATAACTAATGTGCCGGTTGGAGGCGGATTGACCATCCAAGAACCCAAGGTTTCGACCAAATCAATCACCACCAATATTGAGATCGAACCGGAAAAAACGTTGGTCTTAGGAGGTCTTATCAGTACTAATAAGAACAATTCAGTTCAAGGGATACCATATTTATCAAAGATCCCGTTATTAGGTAATGCATTTTCATATAGAAACAGTTCGATCTCAAGATCAGAGTTGGTAATTTTTATCAGCCCGATGAAGATCGAAAAGATATTTTAGGGTACAGAACATGGCGTATTTATTGTTTAACAATAATATCTATTTTAGCGATGGTCTCAAAGTTAAAAAGCTTATCAAGGGGCCAAGTTTAAAGCAAGATCTTGAAAGTATTGACGTGGCTCATATATGTGTGGTTGATGTTGATGTTCTGATCGCGGCTTCTGTCGAATATCCTGTAGAAAAGAAAGATAGCATTCTGGTTCGGAAATTCACGGCACTCTACGAGCATGAACCTTATATTATCCAGGATGAAAGGATCGATAATAATCTTTTTCAAATTATAGGCATCAAGGAACAAAAAGTAAGGGAGATCTATTCTCTAATACCACCGGACAAGGTCCGGACTTTTATCCCATACGGTATTGCTTTGCGCCAAGCTTTAATGAATAAAAAAGTCGATCTTAATAAAACAGTTGTGTTTGTGGATGATCTGGGCACTGAAAGATTGCTGACCGTTTTTGAAGGTTTAAAATTCAGCCGGACCAGAGAGTTAGTAAATAATGGCCAAGAAATCCTGCCTGAGATCAAACGTTCCCAAATAGATTTTTATAAGAAAACAGAAGGGTATTCAAATAAGAATAGCGCTGATTTTGTCATCATCGTCAATAGTCAAGAATTAGTTGCCGAGATCTTAAAGGACCCGCAGAAGCCCCACCTTGAGTTTTTGGATATTACCTGTCCGGCGTTGGAAGGCTTGAAAGCAATAGATACCCTGATCAAATATAAACTGCCTGAAGAGGAAATTAAGAAAAGAAAGGAAATTGAAGCAAAGAAAAAAGCAATGACTTCAATGGTATCCTTTTGCATGGTGGCTGCGGGTTTTATATTTTTTGTGATGAATAAATGTGAGTTAGGGATTGTTCGCGGTCAATGTGAATCGGCCCAACAAACAAAGGCCCGTTTAGAGGGGGAGATAACAATATTAGACAGGCAGACTTATCGTGAAGATCTAAGAGCCCACAAAACCCTGAATTATGGAGTGGTCTATCTTTCGTTGCTCAAAATGATCCCTGAGACCTATTCAATGGATACATTCAGGTTTTATAGAACAAATAGATGGAACATGGAGTTGACTTTATTTCCTGATGACAAGGGGATATTTGCCTCCATCCCTCGATCAAAGAGACTGAAAGGGGCTCAAATCAAGGACATATTTGTCAATGACCAGCCTGGTAAAGAAGTGTCCATAATCCTATGAACAAAGGCATAATTATTATTTCAATAGTCTTTTTTATCGTTTTTATTGATATGGGAATATCCATTAAAGTAAAGATTGATCAGTTAAAAGGCGTGAATGAACAGCTTCGATCGATAAATTTGGATTTGGGACAAAAGATCAAGGCTAAGGAATTGATGCCTAAACAAAAACCAAGGTCCCTATCATGGGAATATGGTTTTGTTTTAAATCAAATAAGATTACTGGAAAGGTATAGCGGGACGACGATGAATGTCGTACTAGACGGGACAATAGGCATGGAAGATGTCCAGGGCCATTATGAAGAAACAGCATACAAAGGGATCAAAGGATTAAAGATCAAGATCGTGGTAGGTAAACTTTCCCAAGGCGCGGACATGGGAGTTGTGCTTGATGACATTCATTTCTTAGAGAAGAACACGGACCTTTTGGTGTCTGAAATAATTAAAGACAATGATAATTTAACGGTCAAAGGAGAGGTTTATGGATTTTAAGAACTTGCCTTTAAGGTCAACGCTACTTGCTTCATTTGCGGCTGTTTTCATCATTGGAATGGTGATCATGAAATTCTCGCCTAAAGCAGGGCAATTTGATTTGGATAATAAAGAAACTTCAGCCCCTGAGCCAGTTGTAGCGGCTTCCCATGAACAGTTATCACCGGACATTGATCAAGAGGATAATGATTTACAAAAAGAACTTGATGACGAGCGTCGCCAACAACATCAGACCAAGGACCTGAAGATCAAATTGGAACAAGCTGACCTTGAGCTTGAGCAAGAAAAAACGCTTATCCAGATCAACAAGATCAAGATGGAGAACAGGGGTACATTGAATGGACTGGCTGTTGATGAGCCTAATACTCTTCCTGAGGTCAAGGTTGATTATATTGGAGGTGATAGCGTCAATAAAGAGGCCATTCTTTCCATTGGGGGCGTTAACTATCTGGTCAAAGAACGATCAAATCCTGTTGCCAATATCCAGGTTACGTCTATCTCTGACTCGGGAGTGATCTTGCATTTTAATACGCCGCAAGAAGTGACTAAAACTTTTGATTTTAAACCGGAGTAAGAATGTTAGCTAAAATCGGGGAAATATTGATCAAGGATGCGCTGATAACAAAGGATCAGCTGGATCATTGCCTTGAATATAAAAAGATGAATCCCAGGAACCGTTTAGGTTCCATTTTAAAGCATCATGGTTTTATCAATGACCATGAACTGGCTACCAGTTTATCAAAACAAATCGGATGGAAATTATTTGAAAGCGACTACATTGCTGATTACAGGGCCATCGAGCAGGTAGGAATGGAATACTTTTGCGCCCACCAGATATTTCCATTAAAGAACGGTGGTACACCATCATTTGTCGTTTCATACATAGATAATGTGGAGATCACGGATTTTCTAAAAAGTAATTTTGGCAACAACGGGATCAATTTTTATATCGGCACAGAAAGTGATGTTAAAAATGCGCTTGATTTGATCATTTTGGAACAAAATAGGCAAAAATTACTATTGGAAATTGAGATATTAAGATCTGAAGGGCCTGACTCGTTGGCAAATTGGCTCAATGGTATTATTAACCTGGCGATCATCACCCGCAGTACGGATATCCATCTGGAACCGACAGGCAAGACCACAGACATACGCTTCAGGATCGATAGCATGCTAACACCGATAGGCTGTCTTAAGCCGGAATATATACCCAAGCTCGCGAATATCATCTTAACCAAATGTAAAGGAAACCCCTGTGATTACGGCACCCAGGATGGCCGATTTGACCATGAATTTAAAGAAATGGGTAAAACAGTGGATGTCAGGTTTTCCCAAATTCCTACCATCCACGGGCCAAGCATCGTCTTACGCTTGCTCGATAAGGAACGCGCATCGATCCCTTTGAAGAGTTTGGGGTACTCTCAGCACAATCAACAATTGATCGATCAAGCCATCATTGTCCCGCATGGTTTATTTTTAGTCACAGGACCAACCGGCAGCGGGAAATCAACGACACTGTCAGCCATCCTGGACCAAATCAAATCTATCTCTAAGAAAATATTGACGATAGAAGACCCTATTGAGATCACCCACTCGTTAATGTCACAAGTGGAGGTAGACCAATCAAAGGATCTATGTTTTGGTAAGGCGATAAGGTCATTTTTAAGGCATGACCCTGATGTCATATTGATCGGGGAGATAAGGGACAAGGAGACCGCGGAAGAATCCTTGCGTGCGGCCAATACCGGCCTTCAGATCTTTTCAACCTTACATACTAACGATCCCATCTCAGCAATTTTAAGGTTGAAAGACCTCGGGGTTGATGCGGTTAACATCTCAAGCAGTTTAGTGGCCGTAGTATCCCAAAGATTAGTCAGAAAGCTATGTCCTTTTTGTAAAAGTCCGGTGACGGGAATTAAGGAAAATTTAGAGCCATTTAAGGCAAAGTATCTGAGTCATGATGTTCAGGCGTTTTTTAGGGCCAATGGCTGTGTGCGATGCCGAAATGGTTATTCAGGAAGGACCGTGGTTGCTGAAGTATTGCTTATTGATCCGCCGATCAAGGAGTTGATCGGTAAAAATGCCTTAGGTGAGATCTATTCTTTATTACGGCATCGAGGAACATATAAACCAATGATCGACGATATAAAGTCCCTGATATTAAAGGGCGAGACATCCATTGAAGAAGCGATAAGGGTCTTGGGGTAAAACGATGTATTGGAAATTAGAGGCCTTGACAGCCAATCGCAGTGAAATAACAAAGATCATTGAGGGCAGCTTGGAAGATGTTAAGGCCCAGGCGGCTGTCTATGATCTGGAGATCCTGGAAATAAATCCTGATTATAAAACGTTGATAAAGAACATATTTCAAAGCAGTAAATTATCCGCCTCCATGATGGCTGTGTTCTTTAAAGATTTTGCCGATATGCAGCGAAGCGGGGTTTCAGTCAATGAAGCCATTAATACTTTGAATGAAACAACGCCTAATGTGATTTTGAAAGATGCTTTAAGAAAAATAATTAACTTTATTAATGACGGACGCTCGTTGGAAGAAGCCTTTGATAATACCCGGATCTTCCCAAGGATCGTTACGGTGACTTTAAGCGTGGCTGAAAGATCAGGCAATATACCGGAATTATTGGACCTTTTGGCACAATATTACAAGATTATGGAAGAGAATAATAAAAAGATATTAAAGTCAATGGTTTATCCCGCAGTGGTATTTTGTATGTTATCCGGCTTGTCGGTGTTTATTTCCATAACGCTTGTCCCTCAATTAAAGTCATTCTTACCGCCATCGGCACAATCTAATCTGTCCGCGATCATCCTGATCAATTATGCCGATTTTATAAAAGGATATTGGTGGGCCCTTATTTTGTGTTTAACTTCAGCGGTGTTTATCATTAAATACCTTTGGGATAACAAAAGGGAGGAATTAATGCAGACGGTATTTAGAATCCCTGTACTGGGGAATTTGATGAAAAATATGGAGTTGACGCAAATTTTCTTGAATTTATATGTATACCAAAAGAGTGGAGTGAATATCATTGAAACGATCACCAATATCCATCAAGCCAATAAAACTTACATTACAGATAAATTGATCTTGATCAAAGACCGGGTTTTTAAAGGGGCCTCATTAGGTGAAGCTTTTAAACTAGACCCATTTTTCCCTTCTTTTATTTATCAAAACTTGACCAAGGGCCAGATAAGCGGATATTTGCCGCAATATATGGAACGAATTTATAAATATTATGATATCAGGACCAAGGATTCAGTAGGGACGATGATCGCCCTGGTCGAACCGACTTTGCTGATCTCGGCGGCGCTATTCCTACTGATGATCGTATGCACCTTTATTTTGCCCATTTATACCAATATGGACCAAATAGGAGCTGGAATATTTAAATAAAAAAGGAGATGAAAAATGAAAAATGTACGTCAAAAGACAAACAGAAATGGTTTTACGCTCATTGAAGTGATCGCGGTGATGGCCATTGTTACCGTCATCTTAGGGGCTGTTTTGGCCGCGGTCCAAGGGGCTATGAACAACGGTAAGGTGGCAAGCACGCTAAGTACAATTAAAGCCTTACAAACCGCCAGCGTTAATTTTTACAATGCGAACGGAGGGACGTATGCTAATTCCGGCAGTCTGGGTGTTGGGCTTTCTTTGGCCAATTTGGCCGCTCAAAATATGCTGCCGAACAATGTTATTAACGGGACAAATGCCTGGAACGGTACTATCACGATCGCGCCTGATACAAATCCGCTTTATTTTGATCTGACATTGACAAATGTGCCTGTAAACGCCGGCGGCACAGGTACTCCTCCTGGAACATTAACAGCGGCAGTAGCTAATCTTATCCAAGCAACGCCGACTTATACGGCAAAGACTTCGACATGGACAGCAGTATTTTAAATAAAAGAGGCGTATCAATGCTGGAAGTAATGGCAGCTCTTTTTACCATAACAGTCATATTATCGATGGTGATATCAAATGTTATTGGCCGCATTAATCAAGCTAAATATGAAAGAACGGTCAATGAATTATCAGCTATCGCACATGCATCAATTGATTATCTTGTTTCAAAGGGATCATGCCCTGCGTTAACTCCCATCGATCAAATGGTCCCAGAATTTATGGTAAAAGCCGTTACTTCCAGTCCCTTTGGAACAAGTTATCAAAATCCGGCATGTGGAAATAACATGGTAACTGTCTCTGTATTTATCCCAAAGAATATAGCTAAGAATATTCCGCAGGGGCAGTTTTTAATAATAGATCAGCAAGCAGCTCAAAACCTGGACTTGATACAAATTACCCAAACGATAAAAAACGAATACACTTCACATTTAGATTATTGTCTTAATCCTAAAAACGTTTGTTGGTAGTAATGAATATGGTTTTATAAAATAATGAGGCAGTTTATGATTTTAAAATTTAATAATCATCAACGAGGTGGATTTAGCCTATTAGAAATGACCATAGTTGTTATTATAATTACCATTTTGGCCAGCGCTGCCATTCCTCAACTGGTAAACGGTTATTTAGTTCAGGCTGCCAATAAAACCGCCTTAGATATCTCGTCGATCGAAGATGCAAGCAGGGCTTATTTTATAAAATATAGTGCTTGGCCGGTTTCCATAACTCCTGTAGCCAATCAATCGAAGCCCCTGGACCTTGAATCAAATGGATTTCTACCCCAAAATTGGAATGCCATTAACCCTTTCGGTAATTCTTCATCAACACCTTCTACGTTTAGTTATAGCATTGCCCAAGCCGGTTCATACCTGACTGTTTCTACCTATGTCCCCAACAGCATTGCCCAAAACATCATTCAAAATTTATTGCCGGGAACTACACCTCCTTCCAGTGGCATCGTTTCAAGCAGTATTCCTCCTCCTGGCGCGTCCTAAAAAGGTTTTGGCCCGTTAAATTGCGGGATCGCCTCATCAGGTACTGCTGTGACTGATGGCTATGTGATAGCTAATGGTGTATTTGGCGGATCAAATTTGTTTATTTGGGGGTATATCAACGGAAATCTAATTGCTTCAAATTCAACTATCAGTAGTAGTGGTGGTGACACGAGATTTGCATCTGTTACCATGCCTGTTGCAAAAGGAGAAAATTGGGCAGTTTACAACAATGGAGGGGCTTTTCAAGTCTGTTGGCGTCCCAATGGTTAAGGGTGGCATTATTTGACATGCATGTGCATGTATGATATTCTTGTATCAAAAGACCAGGAGGTCCTTATGCGTACCACGATCGATGTGCCTATCCATATACGACAGCAATTATCCCAGGAGGCTTCCAGCCGTAATTTAAAAGGGTTTTCAAAGATCATTGTTGAGGCGCTTGAGAAATACTTTAGTTCAAAAACGAACGATCGGAGAAGTATTGTTTCTCAACTTAAAGGGAGTATGTCTTCAACAGAATATTCACAGTCCATTAAGAATATCCAAGAAGGACGCGCGAAATGGAGAACATAGTAGTACTTGATACATGTGTTCTTTTGGATTTTTTGGCAGGTGGGGGTAAAACGGCAGTTACCAAAGTTGAGCGGCTTCTTTTGGAAGCCAAAGCGGCTATATCGGTTATAAGTGTATTTGAACTATTAAGAGGCGTTGAATCAGAAAAACACCTAGCACAACGCAATGAGTTAATAAGCCTCTGTACAGTATTAGATTTGACGCCCCAAATTTCCGAGCGTGCTGCTGATATTTACACCTATCTTAAAAAAAGAGGGTCCTTGATACACATGGAAGACATCCTTATTTCTTCTACCGCAATCCATTGGCATTATTCAGTAATGACATCAAATTCTAAAGATTTTTCCCGAGTCCCCGGTTTAAAACTCGAATAGCAGGTATGAATGAACACAAACCGATGGCTGTTATTGGTTCTGTTGGTGTTGATAATCCTTAATTTAACCCATATAATTTATTTTAATGTTTTTACGCATTCATTGCCGTATGGCATATATTCAAGGATTAAAGGTGTCCCCGAACGGGGTGATTATGCGGCGACTTGCTTGACTTCATCAATTGCCGAATATGGGATCCAAAGGGGTTATTTAGCTAAAGGACAGTGCGGTACAGGCACTGTTTTGGTCCTAAAGATGATCAGGGGAACCCCGGGCGATGTTTTTGATGTAAAGAATGGATCATTTGAATTAAATGGATATTCATATAAAATAATGGCTAAAGATTCATCAGGAAGGTCATTGCAGGTTTTTTATGATCAGAAGGAAGGCATTTTAGAGAAAGGGAAATATCTTTTAATGAGTGATTTTGTCAAAAATAGCTGGGATTCCCGTTATTGGGGACCGGTGAGCATTCAATTCTTATTGAAACCATTATTGATATTTGAAAATGTTAAAGGATAGATCAAAAAATCATAGTATGGCCAACCATTTGACTCCGATGCGTGTTCGGTTAGAAAAATTCCTTTTGGATTATTCCGATGGGCGATTTAAGAAAAAGTCCGATAAGGAAATTTTAAAAAAGGCCCTTATCCTTATTAAGGGAACAATTGCCCAGATCGATGATATTTTTGAATGTTAAATACCCTGCAGAACCCCATCCGTAGTTTAATCGGTGTCATTGCTGTCCTTTTGTCCGTTGTTGCCACTTGTCTTTTAGTGGTGCGTGCGGCAACGCAGGGCAGTGGGTGGCATGTGCTGTCGTTTTGCATTTATGGCTTCAGCCTCGTCACCCTTTGGACGATGAGTACGCTTTATCATACTTTAAAGGTTTCCAGCGGGGTTAACCGGACCTTGGAATCACTTGATCACGCGATGATCTATTTTTTGATCGCGGGCACCTATACGCCGATCTGTTTGATCGTATTGCATGGGGGATGGGGTTGGAGCATTTTTGGCGTTAATTGGGCCTTGGCCATTGCAGGGATTGTTTTAAAACTGGTCTTTCGCCAGCCAGCCAGATGGCTTGTTGTAGTATTTTTCATTTTTTATATTATCATGGGATGGCTCATTGTTATTGCCTGGCTTCCTTTAGTCAAGGCCATGCCTCAAGGAGGCCTTTTTTGGCTGGTTGCCGGCGGAATTTTTTACACCGTGGGGGTCGGATTTTTCAATATGAGGCATCTTAATTTTCATCCTAAATTCGGTGCCCATGAAATATGGCATCTATTTGTACTGGCAGGAAGTTTCAGTCACTTCTGGATGATGTATACTTATGTGGTATATTTGAAGTGATCAAAAGGTTATCTATGAAAAAATTTTATTGGTTAATATTGATCCTGTTGGGTAGTATTTCTCCGGTTTTTGCCCAGGAGGCCTATCAGGCCCATACCCATGTGCGTCTGGTCAGTGAACAGGATGCAGTCGTCGCCGGGAGCACTTTTTGGGCGGCCGTTGATATGGCTCTTGATGATGGCTGGCACGTGTATTGGCAAAATCCAGGGGATTCAGGGATAACACCCAGGGTCAAATGGCAATTACCGTCGGGCATTAAGGCGGGCGATATCCATTGGCCGTATCCTCAACGCATTGACATTGGGCCGTTGACGAGTTACGGTTATGAGCATGAGGTTATATTATTAGTCCCTGTTACTGTCGATAGTAGTTTTTCAGCTTCTAAGGTTATCAAGCTTCACGCCCGGGTGGATTGGCTGGCATGCTTTGATATGTGCATGCCCGGGCGGGCTGAATTGGACTTATCCCTGCCGGTGGTGCCGGACCAATCTTGGGTTACCTATAATAGTTTTAAAGATCCTTTTGATCAAACCCGTCAGAATTGGCCGCAAACAATTACCTCGATTACCAACAATGCCTATCTTGATGGTGATCAATGGCATTTGAATATTCAAACACCTTTGAAAGGTATAGGAAATATCGTCTTTTATCCTTTCCGGGATGATGTTATTGAACATAACATGCCCCAACAGTCCAAAATAGTTGCCGACGGTTATCAGTTGACCCTGACCAAATCCCATCTTTATCATGGCCCTTTGAGCACTTTTGAAGGGGTGGCTGTTAATCCGGCGGGCTGGGATGCATCCGGTAATTCGAAAGCAATTCTCATTCAAGCACCCATTGGGTCAGCACCTCCAGCACATATTCCTTTTTTGATCGCATGTTTATTTGCCTTCATCGGCGGATTGATCCTTAATTTAATGCCTTGTGTGCTGCCGGTTTTATCGATCAAGGTGCTTTCTTTGATTGAACGTCATCCCAATAAAAAACTCGCCCTTCGTCATTCTTTGATCTATGGCCTAGGCGTTTTGGCTTCAGTATGGTCATTGGCCTTACTTCTATTTATATTAAAATCCGCCGGTCAGTTTGCTGGTTGGGGCTTCCAGTTCCAATCGCCGGTTTTTGTCTTGGGGGTGGCTTTGATCTTATTTGTTTTAGCCATAAATCTTTTCGGGGTATTTGAATTTGCCATTCCTTCGATCGGTATCAAACCCAATGTTCAAGCAGGGTATAAGGCCAGTTTTATTAGTGGCGTCGTGACAACCATCGTGGCCAGCCCCTGCACAGCGCCTTTTATGGGGACAGCATTGACCGTGGCTATAGGTCAGCCCAATATCATCGGATTCGGGGTTTTCACATTTTTAGGCTTAGGACTAGCATTTCCTTTCGTGCTTTTAAGCGCATTTCCTGTTCTTTTATCTTTTGTTCCCAAGCCGGGTACCTGGATGGTCCAATTAAAACGGGTCCTGGGGCTTATTTTATTATCTTGTGTGATCTGGTTATTATGGGTTTTTGGGATCCAGACAGGATTAGGTGATCTATCAAAGATTTATCACCACCGCCAGGAGATCAATTGGCAGTCTTATTCTTCAATGGCCGTAAGTCAGGCGCGTCAGACAGGGCATGGGGTGTTCATTGATTTTACAGCGGATTGGTGCATTAATTGCCAGGTCAATGACCGTCTGGTGTTGCAAAATCCTAAAGTCATTAAGGCATTTAAAGACCAGAGCATTATTTTATTCAAAGGGGATTGGACCAAATATGATCCGGCCATAACACAAGCCTTGGCTTCCTATGGCCGTGACAGCATTCCTGTCTATGTCTATTATCCGCCGGGCGCCGATACTCCTGTTATCCTGTCACAACTGATAACACCCCATATGATTTTAGAGCGCATTAAGGATAAGAATATTATTTATAAAGAGTAGGGGCGGACCTTGTGTCCGCCCGATGGAGCGGGCCTAAGACAGCTCGGCCCCTACGTTCAAATTTGACATCTAGGTGAAAAAGGGGGAGTTATGTTAAAAGTAAAAATGATGTTTGTATGTATTATTTCAATGATATTATTTTCTGCTATTGTCCCAGCACAGGTGGTCACTAATCAAATGGCCCCTGATTTTTCGTTTTCGGATACTAATGGCCAAAAACATTCTTTGTCTGATTATAAAGGGAAATTTGTGGTGCTGGAATGGTTTCAGCCGGATTGTCCTTTTGTTAAAAAACACTATAACAGCGGTAATATGCCTCAATTGCAAAAACAGTATACGGCCAAAGGCGTTATATGGTTATCCATCAACTCTTCTGCTCCCGGAAAAGAAGGCAATCACACTGCCCAAGAGTTAAATCAATACATGAAAGACAAGACAGGATCACCGACGGCGGTTTTTGTCGACTCTGATGGCAAGGTCGGCCGTTTATATGCGGCCCAAACAACTCCGTCCATGTTCGTGATCGATCCTAAGGGGGCCGTGATCTATCAAGGGGCCATTGATGATACCCCCTCGGCGGATATTGAGGATGTAAAAACAGCCAAGAACTATGTCAGCGCAGCGCTTGACGCGGCCATGAATGGCAATCCTGTTGCCGTACCTACTACCAAATCCTATGGCTGTTCCGTCAAATATTGATCAATCCAGTTCTTTAAAGGCACGTACGATCACAGCCTTTGCGGCTGTTTATCTTATTTGGGGATCGACCTACCTGGCCATTCGCTTTACCATCGAAACCCTGCCTGTTTTCTATTCAGCCGGTTTTCGTTTTCTGTTGGCGGGCCTGGTGCTTTATGTTTTTGCCCGTTTTAAAAATAACGAATCAGCGCCCAAGAAAGAACATTGGCCGCCGGCATTTATCGCTGGAGGATTATTGCTGCTGGGAGGCAATGGCTGTGTTGTTTGGGCAGAGCGGTATGTGCCTTCAGGTTTGGCGGCGTTATTTATAGCCATCGTTCCGTTATGGATGGTGTTGCTGGAATGGTGGTGGCATGATACCCCGAGGCCTTCAACCGGAGTATTTTTTGGAATTGGGATAGGTTTTTTCGGCGTTTGGCTTTTAATGGCGCCGGATTTCTTGCATTTAGGTACTCATAGTATTAATTTAGGCGGTGCTTTTTTGCTTTTATTAGCGTCATTTTCCTGGTCTATCGGCTCAGTTTATTCCCGTAAAGCCAATTTACCCAAGACACCCTTATTATCCACGGGTATGCAGATGATCGGCGGGGGTGTGATGTTATTGCTGATGGGGACAGCACAGGGCGAATATGCACATTTACATGTAGCGGATTTTAGCCTCAAGTCGATCGCTGCCTTGGCTTATTTAATCATATTCGGTTCTTTTCTTGGATTTACTGCTTATCTTTGGCTTTTAAAGAATGTCGGGGTGGCAAGGACATCCACCTATGCTTTTGTTAATCCAGTGGTGGCCATTTTCCTCGGATGGGCATTGGCTGGCGAGAAAATGGACGTCCAAACAGGCATTGCGGCATTCTTTGTTTTAGTTGCTGTTATTGTTATTTCGATCTATCATAAACAAACAGAACATTAAACAGCCTTGGGATAGGTAAGTGGAAAAAATAACGAGTTTGCAGAATAATTTGGTCAAGAAAGTCCAAGCTTTGCGTGAAGCTCATGAGAGGCGCGAAACAGGGATGACCATCGTTGATGGGGTGCGTGAGATCAAGCGGGCATTGGATGCCGGCATTGTTTTTGATAAGGTCATTTATGTCCACGGAAGTCAAGAGGCCTTGATCGCTCAATTGTTTGCCGATAAAGTCGATCTTGTTGAGGTGAGCAGTAATGTCATGGAAAAATTATCCTATGGCGAGCGTCATGAAGGGGTCATTGCCGTGATCAAGACGCCGCAGTTGGCCTTAAAAAATTTGAAATTGTCTGCCAAACCGTTGGTAATGGTCTTGGAATCCCTGCAAAAGCCGGGGAATTTGGGGGCGATCTTGCGGACCTGCGATGCGGCAGGTGTTGAGGCTGTTTTTGTCTGTGACCCCAAGACTGATGTCTTTAATCCCAATGTCATTCGTTCCAGCACAGGGACTGTTTTTAATATTCCTATTGTCTGTGAAAATCATGAGGGCATATTCGCTTATTTGAGGTCAAAGAAAATCAAGATCTGCTCAGCTTCTCCCGTCGGACAAAAGGTATATACTAAAGCGGATTTTAAAGGTGCCTGGGCCCTGGTTTTAGGCAGTGAGGACAAAGGCTTGTCTAATTTTTGGCCCTTAGCCGCGGATGTGACAGTGAAGATCCCTATGAAAGGCAAAGCTGATTCGTTGAATGTTTCAATTTCTGCGGCCATTATCCTCTATGAAGCCCTCCGGCAAAGGCAGCCATAATCATGAGATTACAGGTATTTTTATCACATAACGGAGTTTGTTCCCGTCGGGACGCGATGGATATTATCCAGACCGGACGGGTAAAGGTCAATGGCCGTATTATCAAAGAGCCTTCAACAGCGGTGGAGGGCACGGAAGAGATCACGGTTGACGGTCAAAAGATCGGGACCAAGGATTACAGCTATGTCATGCTCAATAAACCTGCCGGTTACACCACGACTAAGGATGATATGCACGCCGAAAAGACTGTGATGGATTTGCTACCTTCAACCATGCGCCATTTAGCACCGGTGGGCAGGCTTGATCGTGACAGCGAAGGGTTATTGCTTTTGACCAATGACGGTGACCTGGCCTTTCGTTTGACCCATCCTAAATTCCATGCCGATAAAACTTATCTGGTCCGCGTCAAAGGGGAGTTGACTAAAGTTAAACAAACTAAAATGGAAAACGGAATTATTGTCGAAGGTAAACAAACTGCCCCTTGCCGTATCACGGAACTTAAGTATAATGGCACGGATACGGAATTTAAGATCACGCTTAATGAAGGGCGTAAACGCCAGATCCGCATGATGGCCAAAAGTGTCGGCCATTTTGTGACATATCTATGCCGCTTGTCCATGGGTAAATTAATGTTAGGAAATTTGCCTAAAGGACAGTGGAGAATATTAAGCTGTGAGGAAATAGAACCATTACAACATCAAGTGTTAGGATTTCCTGATATTAAGAAATCCTAACACCGGGTGTTAGGGAGGTTTTTTTGATAACAATCAGCAATTTATCCAAGAATTTTGACGAGCGCATGCTTTTGGAAGATGTTTCCTTAAGTATTTTTCCCGGTGAGCGTATAGGTTTAACAGGTCCTAATGGGGCGGGTAAATCCACCTTGTTCCAGATAATTTTAGGTCAGTTAGAGCCGACAGAGGGATCGGTGAACATCCAAAAAGGGCTTAATATTGGCTATATGGCGCAGGAAGCCAAATTTGCTTCAGACCGCACCATTATGGAAGAAATGACCTCCGGTGATGAAGAGATACGTCGTTTACTGGAAGAGAAACATAAGCTTGAAGATGATCAAAAAGCGGACAGCCCGCGTTATGGGGATATTTTAGAACAGTTGGAACATAAAGGCATTTATGAGCTGGAACATAAGGCTGAAAAGATCCTGACGGGTTTAGGGTTTAAAGAAGAAGAATTTCATAAGCCCATTGCCCATCTTTCCGGCGGATGGCAGATGCGCACCCAATTGGCTAAAATGTTGACTTACAAATATGACCTGATCCTGCTCGATGAGCCTACCAATTATCTGGATTTAGAGGCGACCATCTGGCTTAAAGGTTATTTAGCGAGCTATGATGGGACATTTATTATCATATCTCACGATAAGGTATTTCTTAATGACGTAACCAATTACACCCTTGTGTTGGACGATGCCAGGATGACCAAGGTCAAGGGTAATTACGAGGCTTATGAAGAAGCTAAGGAGATACGCAATCGTTCACTGGAGAAACAACAAAAAGTTGTTGAAGCCAAACGTGAACAATTGGAACGTTTTACTGAACGCTTTCATGCTCAGCCCAATCGTGCGTCCGCGGTGCGCAATAAACGCAAAATGCTGGATCGCCTGGAAGTGATCCGCGTTCCTCAGGAAAAGCATTCCATTAGGGACTTTGAATTTCCAGCAACGATGGAAAGCGGCTATAGCGTTATGACGATGACCAATATTCATAAAGCTTACGGCGAGAAGAAAATTTATGAGGGTTTGGATTTTGAGATCACCAAGGGGCAGAAATTATGCCTGGTGGGCCACAATGGTGCCGGTAAGTCCACCTTATTAAAAATGATCGCCGGTGTTTTAGAGCCTGATGCTGGTACACGCAAGCTGGGGCATCAGGTGAATTTGGGTTATTTTTCACAAACCAGGCTGGATGTTTTAAACCCTGCCCGCACTGTTTTTGAAGAATTGATGTCTGCCACTGAACGCTCGGTGCCGCAAGCCCAGGCGCGCACGCTTTTGGGGGTGTTTAATTTTAGAGGGGACGATGTCTTTAAGCCAGTCCGTGTTTTGTCAGGAGGGGAGAAGAGCCGTTTGATCCTGGCCAAGCTCTTGGTCAATCCGCCTAATTTTATCTGCCTCGATGAGCCTACGACCCATTTGGATATCGACGGGGTCGAAGCCTTGACCAGCTGTTTCCAAAAGTACGAAGGTACTTTATGCTTCATCAGCCATGACCTGTTTTTTGTGAAGAATATCGCCAATCATATCGTGGAGGTCATTCCCGGAGAACTTAAAAATTATCACGGTAGTTTGGATTATTATCTGGAAAAGAAAGCCGGTATACAGGCACAACAAGCAAACCAAAAGACCAAAGCCGCGGGATCTCAAGACAATAAAAAGAAAACCCAGCCGGAAGATATCAAGAACCAGCAATTAAAACAGGCGCACGAAAGACACAACGAAGCATTGAAACGCCTTGATGATATTAAGAAAGAGATCCGGTCCCTTGAAGCTGAAAGTAAGCAATTAGAGACTGAAAGTTATGTCAAGTCGCGGTTTTTAAGCGAAACCTTTGGTCGTGACCCTAATATGATCAAAGAATACGGCCAGCGGCTCAAGGAGATCCAAAAAAGGATACGCGATATCGTTGTGATCATAGATCAATTAAAAGAAGAAAAAATCAGAATCAGCAAGTGACAGCCCCGCCTTTGGCGGGGTGTCATCCCCGAATGTTTTTATCGGGGATCCAATTTAAAAATGGATTCCCGCTTTCGCGGGAAAGACAATTACTGGTATACTATTACCATATGTATCTTAAAAAAATCATCCCATCTTTATTGGTAATTGTATTAGGGCTTTCGGGCTGTGCAGCCCTTGAAAATCTTGATGCCCTTACGGCACTGGGGCAGTATTCACGAGAAAAAGATGCCCAGCATCGCATGGTCAAATGTACCAATGGGCATTACGATGCCCTGAGCAAGGCCATTGACCAGGGCACGATCAGTAAATTTAAGAACAAGGCTTCTTTTGTGAAAACTTTTGGTCAACCTATCCTTAAGGTAGATCTAGGTGATGGTGGCCAGCGATTGCTGTACCGTTATGCCATCTACAGATATGCCAAGGACAAGGTGTACGTATATTTTGATCGTCGTGGTTTAGTGGTCAAATGGGAGAAATTACCTTGTACGAAATTCTTTTAGGGGTATCTGCAATTTTTGTTTTGGTCGCAGCCATGGCTGTTTTAGTTTTTTACATGCGTAAGCAGATCACCCAGGAAATGCGGCTGGCCCAGGAACAGATTTTGCAAACTGCCCGTCAGCAGATGGAATTGTCACAAGGAGCCGCGAATACTCAATTAGAGTTACGTAAACAAGCCATCGAACACACGGTTGCAGGTCTTAAAGAAGAGTTAAGCAAGTACCAGCAAATGCTGCGTGAATCACAAGAGGGCAGTACCCGCAAATTCGGCAGCCTTGAAAATGAACTAAAAAACGCCTCCATCGCCACCCAAAAACTCCAGGAAACCACAGTCAAGTTGAATAATATCTTAGGCAATGTCAAGCTTCGCGGGCAATGGGGCGAGCGCATGGCTGAAGATATTATCCGATATGCAGGGCTGATCGAACATGTTAATTATCTCAAACAAAATGTAAACACCGCTTTGACCAAACCTGACTTTACCTTTCTTCTGCCCCAAGGCCATTGCATCAATATGGACGTCAAATTCCCTT
>CAZASA010000015.1:0-39426 GCA_964487685.1 uncultured Planctomycetales bacterium | reverse complement strand
CTCAACATCTTTCAAATACGGCGTGCCTAATTTGACATTCTTACCATCGGAAAAAAGCAAAACTTTATCCAGAACGATATTCTGGCCTTTTTCATAATCCAGACGATTGGCTTTGATGACATCGCCTTCGCTGACTTTATACTGACTGTTTCCCACCTGAACTACTGCGAACATATACTTCTCCCTTTATTACCCTCCCCAAGGAGGGGGACCAACATTAAGAATCCGATATTATACAAGTAATCGAGATTTAGTCAAAATATTAATTTATCTTCACTTTCCCACGGCCCTCACAATAAGGGCAGTTATGGAATTCCAGGGATTCGATGGTCTTACCGGTCCGGGCCCTGGTCATTTCAACCAAACCCAACTGGGAAATACGATTGACCTCGGTCTTGGCATGGTCCTTGACCAAGCCTTCCCGCAAGGCATTAAGCACCCGGCGCTTGTGTTCTTCGCGGTTCATGTCGATAAAATCGATGACGATGATGCCGCCCAAGTCCCTTAGGCGCAATTGGCGGGCGATCTCTGGGGCTGCTTCCATATTGACCGCAAAAGCCGCATCTTCCGGCGTGCCCTTGCTTTTAAACCGCCCGCTGTTAACGTCCACGACCGTGACACCTTCGGTCGGTTCAATGACCACATAGGCGCCTGATTTAAGATAAACCTTGGGCTCATAGATCTTGTCCAATTCACGCGAGACGTTTTTGGCATCGAACAAAGTTTGGGGGCCGGGATGATAATGGATCTTCTCGATGACTTCGGGCCCTATCAAATTCTGCGCGAACTTGCGCATTTTGACAAACTCATCCTGGGAATCGATGATCACATGCTGGACATCATCCTTAAGCAGATCGCGGATGACCTTCCAGATCAAGGAGCCTTCTTCATAGATCAAGGCCGGCGGCTGTTTTTTCTTGGACAATTCACGGATCTCCTGCCATTTATTGACCAGGAACTTAGAGTCACGGAAGATCTCTTTTTCACCCTGCTCCATGGATGCGGTACGGATGATAAATCCCCCGCTTTTGGCAAAATTAAAAGTCCTTAAAATATCCCGCAGGCGCTGGCGCTCTTCGGGCTTATCGATTTTTTTGGAAATACCGCTATGCTTGTCCACCGGCATATACACGACAAAACGCCCGGCCAAGCTGACATGGGTGGTAAGCCTTGCTCCTTTGGTGCCAAAGGGGTCTTTGACAACCTGTACGAGAATTTCCTGGTCCTTCTTTAAAGGTAATTCATGTTTGTCACGGCGTGGCGGCCGATTATTATTATTTTGCGGCCTAGATTGTTGCACTACGGCTGGCTGGCCCTCTGCGGTCACCGGTGTTGGCGTTGACGTTGACGTTGGCGCTGGCGTTGGCGTTGGCGTTGGCACTGGCAGTGTCGTAACAGCTTTGGGGAAGATCATGTTGAGGATCTTGCGGGGCGTGCTCGGTTCATCCTCGATCTTCTCAATATCATTAAGAAATGGATTGTCCGCGTCGGTCAGGTATAAAAAGCCGTTTTTTCCCTGCCCGATGTTAACAAAAGCCCCGTTGATGGATGGTAAAATCGATTCGACCTTGCCCTTGTAGATATTGCCGAGCATCGATTGATGACGGTCGAGCTCAATATAAAAATCATCCAGCTTCCCGTCTACCAGCACCGCCACGCGTCTCTCATCTTGCGCAACTTGAATAAGTATTTCTTTAGACACAGTTCATTCTCCTTTGATTTTATAAAACAATACGATCGTTCGCAGGATGTTAACGTGCGGATTGCGGCAGTTTAGGCGGCAGGGTCTTTTCCAACTGTGATGATATGCGGCGTCATGAAGATAAGAACTTCTTTTCTGGTCTTCGTGGTATTGGTGTTGCTAAAAAGTAGTGCACCGATCCAAGGGATATCCCCTAATACAGGGACCTTGCTTTTGGTGACATTCACCTGATCCGTGATCAAACCACCGATGACTAAAGTTCTGCCGTCTTCTACCATCACATTGGTCTCAACCTCTTGATTGCTCGTTTCAGGCAGGGCATTATTGTCCACTGTAACTGTTCCCTGAAGCGCCGAAATCTGCGGATGCAAATCCAATGTTATACATCCTGAATTGTTCACATGCGGTGTAACCTCAAAATTCACCCCGATAGGTAATTGAGTAAATCCTGTAACTTGTTCCTGTCCTGTAGTTGAATTAAATGAATAGGTGGCCTCCGGATATAATAAACCGACATTGATCTTGGCCTTTTGGTTGTCCAATGTCACGATACGCGGGTTAGAAAGGATCTTGGTCGTTGACCTGCTGCTCAAGAAATTCAAGGTAGCGGTAAGCTGATTGGCATTAAGGGTCCCATAAGTAAAATTTGAAGTTGTTGTCGGCGGAAAAGTGGTGGCAGGGTTAAAGTTCAAAGTCGTTGCCGTAGCTTGATCCGCGCCTAAGACCGTATTCGTTGTCAAAGGGGCGGGAGGGAAAAATTGGCTGGTCAATTTTGATGAAAATGGAAAAGTAGTCGGCCGGCTTCCGCCGGACAGTGTTGCCGAAACCACCCAATCGATCCCTATATTATCATTATTGTTCAAGTCTGTTTCGATGATCTTGGTCTCGATCATCACCTGCGGTGTGACGGAATCAATGGATTTGATGACCCCGGAGATCAATTCCAAATTACTGGTCAGATCGCGCACGATGATCGAGTTAGTTCGCGCATCAAAATTCATGAATCCCCGTTTACTGATCAGTTTATCGATGACCTTCAGCGCGTCTTCGGCCCTCGCGTAATTAAGGATGTAAGTCTTTGAAACCAAAGGTTCCTGGCTTTCCAGGCTCATCGTATCTTCACGGTATTTTTTCAAATTCTCAACGGACATGACGGTAATGATATTGTCCTTGCGGTCATAGCCATAGCCATAGGTGGACAGGATCACTTCCAACGCTTTTTGCCAGGGCACATCCTTTAATTCAATATTGACGACACCCGTAACATCCGGAGCAGCCACGATATTCACGCCGCTCTTGAAAGCCAGCACCTTTAAAACATTCCTGATATCCGCGTCCTGGAAATTCAAACTGACAAGGCCGCTTTCCATAGGCAAATTAGCTTGGGCCAGCTGGGCGGCTGAAGGTATTTCCGGTGTAGTTGCCCCAGCTGCCCAGACCATCGGCACCAACGATGCCAATAAGATCAGGACAAAACTGGATACACGCTTGAACATTACATCCCCCCCTTTTTCAACTTCAAAATAAATCGCTGAGTGTCTTTCAAGAATTCCACATGATCTATAGTTATAACATCCACAATATAGGGCCCTATCTTATCATGCACTTTAACGACCTTACCGTTGACAATGGCGGCATTATTCCCTGTCGCGTCCGCCACGATCCCTTCCAACGCAAGGTCATTAAGAGAAAGGTCCTGATCATAGGCCACGATCATCCCGGCTGATGAAACTAAAGGAACGAACGGGTCCCTTTTCCCATGATCATCATACACGAAAGCTTCCTGGGCATAAACAAAATTTGAAGGAAATAATAGTAGCACAAAAATCAGTAATATCATAAGTTTTTAACGAGCTCCTACGGCTCAATCCAGCAGGACGATCTTGATCGTCATATCGATCGAATGTACGCTGGTCGTCTTGTCCGTGTTTTGGATGATAAAGTCCTTCATCATAAAAAACATGTCCCCATTTTCCATCTCATTAAGGAAATGCCCCAGATTATGATACCCGCAATGGGCCCTGATCAAGACGGGCAAAGCATAATATTTGGTGTCCCCGACCGTGTTTAATGTCTCCACCTGGTTGTATTCAGGGGTCAACTGGTCGATCTTGACACCAAACTCCTTGGCATCACTGGAGATGGCACTCAGGATGGCCGGGACTTCCTGGATCGGACGCACCTTGATGCTAAGGGCACTGGCTTTATTCCGCGATTCCTGGAGATTTTTCCGAAGAAGACCAATACGCTGTTTGTCGACTATGACCTCATGAGTATCATCGGACATTTTCTTGATCTGGTCATTCATACTCGTAATGCTGCCCAACTGAGGCAAGGCCACCAGGAACAGGTCAAGCAAAATGACCAGAAAGACAACGCCGGCAAAAATACCGTAACGCATCTTGTCGTTTAGATTATTGTAAAGTTCAAGTATTTTAGTCAGGTCGAATTTCATGATGTTTTTAACTTGGCCAAGACGGAAAAATCCGTCACCTCGATGACATTGCTCTTGCCCCCCTGGATGGAATTTTCTTCCAATGAGGAAAAGTCATTCATAAAATAATCACTTTTCTTTAAGGCCGTCACGAAGATCCCCACATTATTGATCTCATTCTGAGTCTTTGAAACCACACTGCCTTCGATGGTAAGCCCAACCTTCTCCAAAGTCATTCTCCTGATCCAGACACCCCGAGGCACGGAATCGCTGATGACATTAAGTTTAGGCGCCCACAAGACCATTTTTTTGGTGGTCATATCCGAGATCAGGTTAATCTTCTTTTTAAGGTCCCCTGATTCTTTGAAAATACCATCCAATATGGTCTTGTCCGGCAGTACCTTCTGCCACTGGGCATTATATTGTGAATAACGGACCATGCCCACGAGCCAAATCGCCCCCAAGATCAAATGGACCGTCACGAAAAGGAGTATCAATCCTGACCCAACTCCTAGAAGGACATCCTGGGGGATGTTGATCTTAAGGAGATTGGCGTTATTACTGCCGTTTTTTCTCAACGCCGGAGGGACAAGGTTTATGTCGATCATGTTCAAAGCCCTAATCCTAAGGCCACGCCGAACTGAGTGGCATAGGCCTGGATGTCTTCGGTTGCCGTCGGAGCATTGATATGCGCCTTTGTCAAGGGGTTCCAAACCTTGACCGGTAAATTTAAATTCTTCTCAAACACGCCTTCAATACCCTTTAATAATGAACCGCCACCGGAAAGGAAGATCTCATCGACCTGGGTGTTCTTTTCCGTCATGAAATAATCCATCGAGAGCCGTATCTCGGAGATCAAATTATTGATGGGCATTTCACAAGCTTCGATGACTTGGGGCCCCTTATCGCCGGGTTGGCGCTTGAGGGCCTCGGCCTGTGCGGCATCGACATTCAGGGCATTGGCGATCTTTTTGGTCAGTTCTTGGCTGCCGACAAAAATGTCACGGGCAAAACGCAGAGATGAATCCTTGAAGATCATAAGACACGACGCTGATCCGCCGATGTCCAAGACCGCCTTGGCTCTTCCCGACGCTGTCACCTGAGGGCCCAGGGAACTAAAAGCATTGGCCATGGCCACAGAATTGATCGTCACCCGGTCAAGCTCAAAGCCCTCCTCCTTGAACAATTTCAGGCGATCATCCACCATTTCTTTCTTGACCGCCACCATCAGAACAAGCATTTTCTTGTCCTTGCTTTCAGGGTCCAGGATGGAACAGTCCGTGTAGATCGTTTTGGGGTCAAAAGGAAAATACTTATCAAGTTCGTAAATATAAGATTTACGCAGGTCGTCCAGGGGCATGCGCGGCAGATCAACATAGCGGATCAAGGTACCCTTGCCGGAAACAGCACAGGCCAAAAGCTGGTCGTTGATATGCAGGCGTTCTTTGATCTTCTTGAGGGCGGATTTGGTGTCATTGCCCGTCAGGGGTTCAATGGCCCAGCGGCGGACCTCAAGCCCAGCGGCAGTTTTCCCGAGTTCAACCGCCTTGATCGATGAGGTACCGATATCAATGCCAATGACCGCAGGCGCTGCAGGCTTAGGGGTCATACGGTTGACCAACGATAAATATTGGTCAAATAACTTTCTATACTCCATGGGTTTATTTTAACAGATTCGCCCAGGTGCTGTAACCATTTATTCTGTTTTTTTATACAATAAACCCACTTGCGCATGGGGAATATCTCGGATATACTTTATTTACAGATATTAAAATCATGAAAAAAAACGGCCAGTCAATAATTGAATATGTCCTAATCGCCGTCCTTGTTATTTTAGGGATCGTCGTCATGGGCGGCTATGTCCTGCGTTCGGTAAGTGCCCATTTTAAACTATGGGATGAAGGAGTGCAGGATTCATTCCAGGAGACCCTCACCCAAGTCAATCAAAGTTATGTCCCGAATTTATCGTTAGAATGCAATTGTACTGATACCCCCGGCAGCTGTGGTTTAGCTTCTTCTACCTCGCAATGCGCCGGCAATGAAATCGCCTATAGCCATGATTGCGTGCCCAATCAGGGATGCGATGGCCAGGCCGCTTCCTACTGTAAATACGATAAAAAGTGCTGTAAAGTCTATTACCCTGTCGGGTGCGGAAGTCTCCCGATCCCGGCGGGCGGTCCTCCTGCAACGCCTTGCACCTCGCTACCCAACGGAGCGACCCTGCCTGCAGGCACCAATACCTGTCCGCCTGTATCAGTGGGCTCTAGTACTGCTCCTGCCAATTGCTATTACGGCCAGGAAATTTTTGCCACCCAGTGCTCTTCTCTGCCGGTCATTTGTAACACGGGTTCCCCTCAAGCCGCCAGTTGTACGCCCCAATGTGAAGGCTTCCTTACTACGGTCGGCGGCGTCGCCACCACCAAACCCTGTGTGACCAACGGTGTTGCATCCAATACAGATCTGGATCGCAGTTATCCCTACACCTTTGTAGCCACCGCTAATGATTGTAAAGGAGTAAAATGCCAATTCTACTGCGATACCGGCTTTACGTATAATGTCAGTACCGGATTATGCGAATGCTCCCAGTACTTCAGACAGGTCTTATGGGGCAATAACCCTCTGGCCCTAGATAAAGGCTTAGGGGGCAATGGAACTTATTGGGGGTATAGCGCCTATTTATGCCCTGGTCAAGCGGGACCTCAAGGGTGCCCGGTGACCAGTAGTAATTACCCTAACTGGGGCTGCGCCGATTCAGAGACATGTACACGTAATAACTATACCCAAAAATATTATAAAACCGGCAATGATTGCCCGGATTGCGGCCCCATGCCAAGCCCGTCGGATCCACCCATAGCCTTGCATCAAGGAGACACTATTCATTTATACAGTTCATCAGGATTTTACCCCTTAGTGAAATTCTGCCCGACGAGTGATATCACATGCCCCGGAGGCGTCGTGATTGCCGACAGTACAACTACTTATGTAACCCACGGCTTTAGCGCCCCCAGTGCCGGATTTCTTTTCATTCTTCCCAATACTAAAAATACAAACACTTGTATGACCGGGGTCTATATGGACACCGCTATCTGTACAAATGGCTACCAGGGAATCGGCCCACGCAATGATACGATAGGCTGCTGTATGGGAGGAGCACCAGCGGTCTGCCCGTAAAATGAAAAAATACATTTGGCACAAGCAGACAAAATTGCCTGATCTAAAACCCATCATTTGCCCGGATTATGATCCTATCAAAGACTTTCGCCGTGACCCAACGGGCGTATATGTACTTATCCGCTGTGATACCACCCAAGCCACCATCGAAGTGGCGATCTGCGACAAGAAGCATACCATCATCAAAACTTTTCAAGGCCGCAATTCCCAGGACCTTTACTTCACTATCTTTGAATATGAGAAAAAACATAAACTTAAATGGTTCAGCAGAAAAGACCACGCCGCTTATTTAGGCAAAGAACTTAAAAAATGCGAATACGCCCTTTTAGGAAAAGGAAAATATGTCCAAGAATAAAGCGATCTTCAATTGGAGCGGCGGCAAGGATTCATCCTTAAGCCTTTATCACATCCTCAAAGATAAAGAATATGACGTTAAGTATCTGGTCACCTCCTGCAGTCAGGAATTTGACCGCATCTCCATGCATGGCGTGCGTGTTGCCCTGCTCAAACGCCAGGCAGAACTGATAGGCATACCGCTCAAGATCATGTATGTGCCCACCATGCCGACGATGGAAGCCTATGATGCCGCCATGGCCCGGATACTGACGGAATTCAAGAATGAAGGGATCGAATATTCGATTTTCGGAGATATTTTCCTGGAAGACCTGCGGAAATACCGGGAAGAAAGGCTTGCGGAAGTTGGACTTAAAGGTGTGTTCCCTATTTGGAAAAGGCCGACCACAGAGCTGGCCCGTGAATTTATCGATCTGGGCTTCAAATCTCTCCTGGTTTGTACCGATGAGAGCCATTTAGAAGAAAGCTTCTGCGGCCGCATCATCGACGACAAATTACTCAAAGACCTGCCGTCCTCAGTCGATCCCTGCGGAGAGAATGGAGAATTCCATTCCTTTGTTTATGACGGCCCTATTTTCAGCAAACCAGTAGAATTTAAAATAGGTGAAAAAGTCCGCCGCAGCTATGCCAAACCCAAAAACCTGGATGACAAAGACTGCACCTGCTGCAATACCTCCGACACCGCCTTTTGGTACATTGACCTGATCTAGAACTTCACTTTAATCCCTGCCGCAATATTCCGGGTAGGTGCCGGGTAATAAAGAGAATAACTTCCATAAACAAAATAATGAGTACTAAATATGTTATTCAAAGCAAGCCACAGTTCCATATTCTTATAATCGTATTTAATGTTCCAATCAACAGTATCATACCGTTTTACCTTAGGATAAAGATTGTTAGCATCATCCCCTTCCTGGAACCGTTCGCCGACAAAATTAGTCGTCATGCTGGTACTTAACCCGTCCAAGGGCCGGTAGGTGATCCCTGCGTGGGCCAATTGGTCCGGAACATCGGGTATATCTTTACCCGAATATTGCCCTCCGACAAAACTAGCTTGTTGAAAAGTTATATTGGCAAATGGCTCAATTTTCTTGTTAAACAGTTCAACTGAAATATCGCCTTCTTCACTATAATGCCGGGTCCTGGCATTATAATTGGCATTGGTACCTTGATTATCGTATATCTCATTTTTATACTGGACTTCTGTCGCCGTAAACCCTAAGTTAATGTCTTTAAAACTGTTGTCCTTAACGCCTAACTGGTATTGATTTCCTACTTGATACGTCAATCCGGGATTAATTTGTTCTGGCTTCTCTACCATATTGTTATCATAAGGATCTTGAAAGAATTCATCTAGATTGGGCAAACGATAAGAACGGGTATAATCCACAAACACCTTGGAATCAGGGTTGTATTTATACCCTAGGCCGCCGTCATACCCTTCTGTTGTCGTGGATCGATCGAATTTTAAAGGCGTTTGCTGCGTTTCTTTAAAAGAATAGTCCGCCCAAGCACCTCTGACACCGGTGTTGAGAAGCCAACGATTATCCAAAGCTATTTCATCTAACAAATAAGCGCTCTGTGAAGCCTCATTGGCCAAAATTATATCTTCAGGAATATCCGGGAAATCAAGCATCCTTCTTTCCTTATAATAAATGTAATCATACCCGGAGGTCAATTTATTGTCCAAACGGTCCGTTAAAGGCGTTGATACGATCATCTTGGGTTGAAATTCATAGGATTCCGTTTCAGTATTGAGAGCTTCATACGGAAAAACGCTTTTAGTAAAATTCTTTCTGGATGAAGTAAACAATGAAAGATCGACATTGCTGTTGCCTGCATCAAATTTCATATGCGGGGTCACATCAAAATGAGAATCTGAGGTAGAACCATAAGAAGTAGTTTCGTATACAGCAGGTCTTACCCCTGTTGGGCCACCCGCGTCTATATCGTCAATCGATACCCCCCCAGGAAGGCGAAAACGGTCCAAATGAAAGCCTTGTGAGAAATCAACACCAAAAATATCCGTGGGGTTATAGTTTAAATGTGTGTCGTAATCATTAGCCCAAAAATTATCCTGGGTGCGATAATTATTGCTTTGATCACGGTCATAGTTAAGTTGATAAGTCAATTGAGGAAGGCCGCCGCTTAAAGCTACCCCATCTTTATTCCCTTTGTAACTGTCTACTTCACTCGTTAAGGTCACTGATGGTTTGGTATTTTCCACCCCCTTCCTGGTGATGATGTTAATGACCCCGCCGGTGGCATTGTCCCCGTAAAGCACCGTACCGGCACCCTGGATGACTTCAATATGATCGATAGTACTTAGATCGATCAACGACAAATTCGGACCAGCAAGATCAGGCGTATTTAAGCGCCTGCCATCAACCAAGATCACGACATTTGATGCACTCGCCTCCCCAAATTGACCCATACTAACCTGTTGATCTTTAGTGCTGCTATTTAATTTGCCTTCAACACCCGGCACAGTTCCGAGTAACTCCGATAAACTTTTCGCCGGCGAATTAACAATGTCCTGGGAGGTGATGATGGTGACATCTTTGTTCATGTCCCCCACCGTATCGTTGCTGCGGGATGCTTCGACGACGATCGAACCAAGGTCTCCCAGATCATCGGCATGGGCAAAATTAATAAAGCTTATTAACAATAAAAAAACTAAGACTAGGATTTTCATTCTTTCTCCTTACAAATAAAAAACCTCAACCGTAATTAAACGATTGAGGTGTTCCCGACACTGCTCAATATATGCGCTATCACATCCTGTTCTCTCGCAGGTGCAGAGCTTTAAAATACTATTAGGTCTTCGGACTTCCCCCTAAGGGGTCACCGCAGCGGGACTGTTCTCGATTCACACGAGATTTCCCTAATTAGTATGTTTTTTTAGACAAAACGCACCAGGGCTGTCCCCTGACTGCGTTTCAAGATCCATTCGTAAGCAGCGTAAAAGACCAAACTATACGCTATGGTGCTGACCAAGGTGCTTCTAAAAAAAGGTATGGCCAGAAAATAACATTGCCCCAAGCCCGCCATCGAATGCGGATATAAGGTCAGCCATGAACCAAAATTGGTGATCAAAAAGAAAACGGCGGCTGATAAAATACTGCCAGTAAATACGGTTCCGAAATTCTTTTTCTCTTTAAGGGACAATCCGATCAGGCTCGTCAATACAATGCTTCCCCATACAAAGAACATCTCAGCGCCATAAAAACCGGTAATAAGATCGCTCAGGACCATCAAGGCAAGCGGCA
This sequence comes from uncultured Planctomycetales bacterium, assembly GCA_964487685.1. Taxonomy (GTDB): domain Bacteria; phylum Omnitrophota; class Gorgyraeia; order Zapsychrales; family Fredricksoniimonadaceae; genus JABDGZ01. The sequence goes on along the minus strand of CAZASA010000015.1, from coordinate 28,496 downwards.
CCAACACCGGCTGACGGCCTTTGAGATACATGCCGCTTAAAAAAGCCAAACTTAACACCGGCGAGAAATTAGGCGTGTGCACGATTATTCGGGAAAGAATGCCAAAGGTAATGATGATCAACGCTAACATGGGCTTTATTATAATTAAATTATCGGTGAAGTCAATCCTTTATGGTGATTGCCGGATCATCATATCAAGGTAGGATTTCCGTTTGTCTAATTCGACCATTTGGGCACGCAGGTCATCCAATTCAGCCCTTAAGCCGGCGCTTTGTTGCTTGATATCCTCCATGCTTCTCTCTAATTTCTGCTCTTCAATGATCTGGTTCATCGTCTCACCGGCACTTGGGGCCCTACTGGCCATTTTCCCCAGCAGGTCCCTCAGTTGTAAATAATCTTTTTCCAGGACTTTCAAGTCTGATCCCAACTCAACGAGCCGTTTATCTTCCCACTGTTCGTCCAATCCTGAACCTTTGGCAATAGCCTGGGGCATGACCACGGGCAACTGGTCCTCAATATCCTTGATCTGGTCCTTTAAAAGCTGCTGGCGGGCCAAGGCATCGGATCTGCGCATCAACGGTGTCTTCTTTTGATAATCCAGGATCGATTGTTGTAGCGCTTCCTGCCGTTGCTGGCTTTCATCGATCATTTTCAATAATCTCAATTTTTCTTTTTGGGTACCGGCATTGACTGGCGGGGCCGTGTTCTGCAGTTGTTGATCCAAATCGGCATTTTCCTTCTCCAGGCGGGCGATCACCTTGGCCCGATGGGGATTTGTTCCCTGATAACGGGAGGTCTCTTTATTGATAAGGTCCGCCTGCGCCTCAAGACCTTTCAATTGCGCCTGCAGGGCTTGTATTTGGCCTTTGAAATACTTGTCCTTGCCGGCCAATTGCTCATTGTCCGTATTTAACTTCTCCGCACTTTTTTGCAAGGTGGACAATACATCTTGCAGGGCAGAGGTCGCTGTCACAATATTGTCCTCCTGGGCGAAGCCAAGGCCGCTCAAAGCTATCATCACGATGATCAAAGCAAGAATTGCGCGCATATGTCCTGTTATTTAATGACTGACGCCATATTTAAGATCGGCAAGAACAACGCAATGACGATAAAACCGACCACGATACCCAAAAATCCGATGATCAACGGTTCTATCAATTTGGTCAGGCCCTCGACCGCGGTGTCAACCTGTTCGTCATAGAAATCCGCCACCTTGGAGAGCATTTTCTCCAATTGCCCGGACTTCTCACCGATGGCGATCATGCGGGTGACCATCAGGGGGAAAATAGTGCTCTTAGACAAAGGCTCGGCGATGGTATTCCCTTCCTTGACGCTGACCTTGATCTCGCCGACTAATATCTCGATAACCCTATTACCGCAAGTCTTGGCCACGATGTCCAACGATTCCAAAATGGGCACACCGCTTTGGCTAAGCGTCGCAAAAGTCCGGCAAAAACGGCTGACCGAGACCTTACAGATCAATTCCCCAAAAATAGGCATCTTTAAAAGCAAAGTGTCCACCTGGATATTCCCGGCGGGGGTCTTTTTATACCTATTAAAAAGAAACACGACAATAACACCCCCGATAATCAAATAGAGAAGGTCGTGCTGAAGAAAATTGCTGGCATCGATCAACGTTTCGGTCATGGCCGGCAATTTTTGGCCCAGGGAAGAATAGATCTGGGCAAAGGTCGGGACTACCTTGACTAAAAGCCCAATGGTGATGAGCATGGCCATGCTAACGACCACCGATGGATAGATCATCGCCCCCTGCACTTTTTGGCGCAATCTTTCGCTTTTTTCCAGATACATGGCCACCCGTTCAAGGATGGTCGTGAGGATACCGCCGCTTTCACCGACCCGGATCATATTCACATACAACTGATCAAAGATCCTCGGGTTCTTGGCAAAGGCGCTGGAAAGGCTGCTGCCGAGCTTAATATCATCACGGATCACTTCGAGTGCCGCTTTAAAATTGGGATTGACCGTTTGTTCGGAAAGCGCCTCCAGGGTCTGCAGGATGGGGATACCCGCATCCACCATGGTGGCAAACTGGCGGGTGAAGATGACCAGGTCTTCCGGCTTGACCTTTTTTCCCCCTGCTGCCGGCTTGGTGGATTTCTTAAAAGCTGATTCTTTTTCCTCTGAAATGCTTAAAATGATCAGGTTGCGCTTGCGCAATTCGGCAACGATCACCGATTCATTCTCCGCGGCGATCCTCCCGGTAACATTTTTACCTTCCTGGTCCCGGGCGGTATATTTATATGTCGGCATAGAATTGCTTCCCCTCAATAATTACGCGCAATGGCCTCTTCGATCTCCGACTTGGTGGAAATAAAGGTCGCGATACGGCATTTGGTCAATGTTTCCAATTCATGTTTCTTTTCATCGGTCAGCGGGTTGACCATCACCACACTTAGGATCTCGCCGATACGGTCCAGGGCGATCACCTTCTCTTTTTGGGCCACCTCTTTGGGGATCAAGCGGACGATCGCCGGGTCAATGGCATATTTATTGACAGCGATATACGGCAGGCCGCACTGGATGACTAAGGCCACCACGATGTCCCGTTCATCAAGCGCCCCGGAATTCACCAGGATCTCGCCGATAAAACCGCCCTTTTCCTTCTGCATTTGCAGGGCGCCTTCCAATTGTTCACGGGTGATCCTTTTACGCTGGATCAATATTTCACCGATCAATACTTTATAAGCATCCATCTTGATTCTCCTAACAATACCCCACCGCAGGCGGGTCTATTCATCTTCTGAGGCCACACGGAAGACCTCGGTCAATGAAGTCTCCCCTGCAATCATTTTATCAACGACATCGTCAAAAAGCAATTTCATCCCTTGATTTTTCTGGGCGTACCTTGATATCTCAGCAGAGGTGCATTTCCTCAAGAGCATATCACGGATCTGGTCATCGATCTGCAAAACTTCCGTGACCCCCACACGCCCTTTATAGCCCGTCCCGCGGCAAACCTCACAGCCTTTGCCTTCATACAAAATTGTACCAGCTTTAAGCCGATGCTGGATCTTTTTGAGCACCTCCGGCTTGATGGTCACCGGGCTTTTGCAAGAATCACAGATCCGGCGGCATAACCGCTGGGCACAGACCAGGACCAAACTGGACGCCACTAAAAAAGGCTCCAGGCCCATGTCGACGAGACGCGTCACAGCCCCTGCCGCGCTGTTGGTATGCAGGGTTGAAAAGACCAATTGACCGGTGAGTGACGCTTTGATCGCGATGTCCGCTGTCTCGGCGTCACGGATCTCTCCTACCATCACCACGTCCGGTGATTGACGTAAGATGGCGCGAAGTCCCGTGGAAAAATTAAGCCCTATATCAGACCTGACCTCAATTTGAGTCAGGCCGTCGACTAAGTATTCCACCGGTTCTTCAATGGTGATGATATTTTTCTCCGGGGTGTTCAATTTACTGATCAGGGAATATAAGGTCGTGGATTTACCGCTGCCGGTAGGCCCTGTCACCAGGAACATCCCGTAGGGTTTATAAATAGCTTCTTCCAGGATAGCCATGGACGTTTTTGAAAATCCTAACTTGGTAAGGCCGCCTGACAAATTGTTCTTATCAAGAACACGCATGACGATCTTTTGACCAAAGGTCGTCGGAAGCAAAGACACGCGAAAATCAACTTCTTTTTTACCCACCTTCATTTTAAAACGCCCGTCCTGCGGGGTCTGGGTGTTGGTGATATCCAGATTCGCCATGAGCTTGATGCGCACCCCCACCGCGTTCCTGCTTTCATGAGGGATGGTCAGGATATCCTGCAAGATCCCGTCGATACGAAACCTTACGCGCATCCCCTGCTCCTGGGGTTCGATATGGATATCCGAAGCCCTTTGGCGCAAGGCTTCCTTGATGACAAGATCAACAATTCTAATGACAGGAGCCTCCGGAACAGCATTGGCCACCTCAGCGGCCATGGGACTGTCTGTCATCATGTCTTTAGTGGTGTCTTCGAAAACCGGCGCTGCGGAACCCGGATTAAAAAAATGTTCGATGGCCTTCAGGATCTGTGTCTCAGAAGCGATCACGATCTCAATTTCCTTGCCCGTCACATTGCGCAGGTCATCCATGATCGATACGTTCAAAGGATCGGCGATGGCCACTGTCAGTGATTGCCCCAAGAGGGAAAGCGGCATCACCAGGTATTGGCGCGCGATCTTTTCACCAAGGATACTTTTAAGGCGTTCATCAAAACGGTATTTGCTTAAGTCAATGGAGGGAATATGAAGCTCACGCATCAACAGGATCAAGAGATCCTGCTCGGAGATAATGCTTTGCTTAAGCAGGGCCTTGACCAGGCCTATGTTCTTGTCCTGCAGGACCTCGGCCAACGCGTCAATATCCGCCGGATTGATATTCGGCAGTTCCTTGAGCGTCTTTAAGATCCTCTCTTGTGTTGTATCCATAAATTAATCCGGCGCTGTCAATCGTGTCACTTCTTCCAGGGTCGTCAATCCCTGAGAAGCCTTGATCACAGCATCCTCACGCATGGTGATCATGCCCTGGGTACGGGCGGCGCTCTTGATCTGGGCCTCTGAACTCGACGATAATATCAATTCATTGATCTTATTGGTCAACACGATCGTTTCGGTGATACCGACCCTGCCTTTATAACCGGTTTTCAAACATTTGTCACAGCCTTTGGGCTTATAGAATTGCGTCTTGGGATTCTTCATCAATTCCTGTAAATGAAATTCCTTGATGATCTCTTCCGTGACCTTGTAAGGCTCGCGGCATGACTGGCATACCCGGCGCACCAGCCGCTGGGCCACAATGGCGATCACCGAGGAAGTGATCAAGAATGGCTCGATACCCATATTGATCATGCGTGTGATAGAGCCCGGACCTGTCGTCGTGTGTAAGGACGAGACCACCAGATGACCGGTCAAAGCGGCTTTGACCGCGATATCCAGTGTTTCCGTGTCCCTGATCTCGCCGATGAGAATGACATCCGGGTCCTGGCGCAAAATGGAACGCAAGGCCGCCGGAAATGACAGGCCGAATTCAGTACGGATGTTGACCTGATTAAACCCTTTCATCTGGAATTCCACCGGGTCTTCCACGGTCACGATATTTATTCCGGGTGAATTGATATATTTAAGAATGGCATAGAGGGTCGTGGTCTTACCGCTTCCGGTCGGCCCGCAAGCCAGGATCATCCCATGGGGCTTATGGCAGCAATCTTTTAAACGTTCCAGCGACGCCGGTTCAAAGCCCAAATTATCGATGTCTGCCATGTCCTGGTTCTTGTCCAAAACGCGCAGGACGATCTTTTCACCCATCGCGGTGGGCAGCACATTCACGCGAAAATCCACTTCTTTGTCATCCTTGGTCGTGATCCTGAATCTCCCGTCCTGCGGAAGGCGGTGTTCAGCAATGTCCATATTAGACAGGACCTTGATACGGGAGATCAGAGGGAAATGAAGTTCCTTGGACATACGGTCGATCTCGCGCAAAAAACCATCGACGCGATATCGGATACGCAGGCAGTTTTCCATGGGCTCGATGAACACATCGCTGGCCTTGGCCAGCACAGCCTGATGGATGATCGACGTTGTCAGGGTGATGATCGGTGCCTCTTCACCCAGGTTTTCAACGACCCTCTTATGGGGATGGGCATTTTCTTCCCTGACCACCTCCATGCGTTGCGCTTCCTTGGTATCTTTGATCTCTTTAAAGATCTCCTCGAGGTCTGACGAATTATTTTTCGCGTAAATGCGTTCAATGGCCGCGCGCATTTCCTTGGGGCGGGCCAGGACGACGCTGACTGACATGGATGTCATGGCCTTGATATTATCAACAGTCAGCATGTCCAGCGGATCGACCATGGCAATGGTCAACTGGTCATTGAGTCTGGAGATCGGTACCAGCAGGGATTTCTCAGCTGTTTCTTTAGGGATTAACTTTAATAAGGCAGGATCGATCCTGAATTGGTTTAAATTGATCAGGGGCAGCTGCAGGGCTTCGCTTAAACACACGCATAACTGGTCTTCAGCGATCAGTTTGAGTTTCAACAGGATACGGCTTAACTCTCCGCCGGTCCTTTCCTGCTGTGCAATGGCACGTTCGAGATCTCCGGGAGAGACAAGTTTGTCCCGCAAAAGGATTTCTTTTAGTGTTTCTTGTGTGGGCAACATCAGCGCATTTCGTAATAACGATTGATGGCACTGTTAATCTCCGTCGCTGTACTCACAAATGCCTGCACCGCACAATCGGTCGCCGCCTCCACCTCTTCCAGGGCCTTGACATCCAAAGGATTGGCCATGGCCAGGGTCAACGAGCGGCCGATCTTGTCTATCGGAACGAGGGAATATTGCTTGCAAAGGTTAAAGGGAACGGTCGCAACCACATCAGGGGCAATTTCGTAATTATCCAAAGGCAGATAGGGAAAACCGTATTGGCAGGTCAGGGCCTGGACCACGTCCTCTTCGCTGCACAATTTCATCTCAACAAGGGCCTGGCCGAATAAAAGGCCTTTTTCTTTTTGATAAGCCAGGACCTCGTCCAATTTACCGCGTGAGAAAACTCCCCGCTCAACTAAAATCTCGCCTAATTGCTTATTGACCGTTTTACGGAAATGTCTCATGATATTAACTATACCGATTATACAGGGTATTGTCCAGACCTGGTTTTAAAATATAGTCCGCTTTTTGCTTAAATTCAATAAAAATCCGATCAGGATCGCAAAAACCATGAAAGAAGTCCGGCCATAACTGATCAAGGGCAAGGTGATACCTACCACCGGCAAAAGTCCCATGACCATGCCTATATTGATCACCACCTGCATGGCCAAAATGCTGACAATACCAATGGCCACCAATTGCCCAAAGGGGTCTTTATTATGCCGGGCGATCTCAAAGCCGCAATAAATGATGACCCCATAACAATACACTAAAAGAATACCGCCCAAAAGCCCCCATTCCTCTCCAATGACGGAAAATATAAAATCCGTATGCCTCTCAGGCAAAAAATTCAACTGGTTCTGCGTACCGGAAAGCCATCCTTTGCCAAAAAGTTCGCCGGAACCCACCGCGATCTTTGATTGAGTGATCGTATATCCGGCTCCCAATGGATCGTGACTGGGGTCGAGAAAGACCAAAAGCCTGTCCTTCTGATAGCGTTTTAAAAGATGCCATGCCAAAGGCATCATTAAACCCAAAAATGCCAGCAACCCCCAAAAAAGCTTCTGGGCTATACCGCTGGCATAGAGCATGACCAAAAAGATCCCCATCACCAAGATCGCGGTGCCAAGGTCCGGTTGTTTAAAGATAAGGGCGATGGAAATACCCATCATGACCAATGGCCAGATCAGGTCTCCCCAAAGTTCTTTTAAAGAGGTTGAAAAATCAAAGGTCAATCTGGGGTGGCGTTCGGAAAAGTAGCGGCCTAAAAAAAAGATGATCGCCAATTTGCTGAATTCTGACGGTTGAAAACTAAATCCTCCGACGGAAAACCATCGGGTGGCGCCCAAGGCCTGGCGTCCCATGACCAATACCAGGACCAAAAATACAATGCTGATACCGTAAACGATATACGCCACATCAAAAAATTTCCGGTAATCCCCTCGGGCCAAAATGATCATTAGCAAGATCCCCAGTATAGCGCAAAAGAACTGGTCCCAAAAAACAGAAAGGCCCACCACATTATTATTGAAAGACGCGCTATACAGGCTCATTAATCCGATAATGATGATAATAAGAGTATGGGTCCAAATGGCCTTGGGGATATGACTGGCCGCCATCATCGGTGACACTTCCCTTCGGTACAGGTATGGAAAACCGGGAATAAATAACGATTCCGGGCGATCCAGCGGTAGATAAAAGGACCTGCCATCCCAGATCCCGGAAAATAAACGATCGGGATCATCCCATAGAGCATAGGCAGCATCCAGGTCAACTGGCGAAAAGCAAAAAAGCCGCCATAGGCATTACCATCGAAAAATTCCAGGCGCATTTCACTCATCCCCTTAGGTCCCGGCACATAGGCAAGCTTGCCCCACAGGTCCATCAACTGCAAAACCCTGACACTGGAACGGCAAAAACCGCATTGAGCATCATAGATTATTTTGGGCTGGGGGCTTTGCGCATTGATGCGGCGCTTGACTTCTATCCAACCTATTATTTTTTGCGGATGAATGAAAAGCATCAATTGGGCCGGGAACAAAAATAAGAATATCGCCGGCACATCCAGGGTCAATATCAGCAATACATGCCAAAACAACCCCAGGATGATCGCGGCACGACGGGTCTTGGGGTTAAAAAGCAGAAAAGGCATGGACATTTCCGTAGCCACGATCAAGAGGCCTGTCATATAACAAAATTGAGGATGCACCGCCATCCATTCCTTTAAGAGAAAATTCTTGGTAACGCCGGCTGTCGGATAGTTCATCAAATAATAAATGGGATTGCCCGTGATCCAATTGCCATCCCCTGTGATCTTGTAAAGGCCGGTAAAGAAAAAAGTGGTCGCGATCTGTAGCTGCAAGAGCCGCTGGATAAAAAACGGCCGATTATGCCGCCAGGCATCAATGTCCCCGCGGCGCAAAGCGTCAACGGAGAAATAATCACCGTGATAGGGCGTCAGGCACATTAAAAATAAAGTCACGAGCAGAATGTCCCAGGAAAGCGTACCGATATGGAAAGCATTAAGCGCGTAAAAATAATACCCGCAGGCTGTCATCAAAATACAGCTGACCTGTGAAAATAACCCGATAAGAAAAAAGAACCAGGTAATAAGAAAAGCCCCCACAAAAACCACCACCAGGCCATCGGGACTTTTTTGCACCAGATCAATACACCACGAAGGGAAAAAATTATAGTTCAGGGTTTTAAACGCCGTGGAAAGATAATTATCATCCAAATGAAAAAATGACGGGATCACATGCAACCCCACCGTCAAAGCCATAAAGATACGAAAGAACGACAGGCCGATGGATGGCCTCTCTTCCAAAAATAATATGTCCCAAATTTTCTTCATGATTTATAACTCCGTGTCAAATGACCCTATTGCGGACAACTGTGAGTGTCGGTCAATACGACCCTCGACTTAAAGAAATTATTGACAAACGCAACGTTTTTAGTTATTTGAACAATGCTGTTGTGTCCCCCGCAATAGTATTTTCTTGCTTAATCCTGTTCCCCTGATAGGTTTCAAATATTCCCCCTTAACTTTAACTTAATTCTTAAAGAAAGGGTCTATTCATGTGGACTACATTTAAACAGGGCACCTGGAATTTTACCGCCAAAACTATTAACGACCTAGGCAAAAATATTCTCAGCATCGGTTTTGCCAGCTGTTTCTTCAAAGACTTGTTCTTGCCAGTACGTATCCTTCTTGGTATACTTGGCATAGGATTGATTCTGGTGAGTCTTTATCTTATGGATAAAAAAGGAGTTCAATAATGGACCTTATCATATTAATAATAATGACAGCTGTAGTTTTCTTCGGCCTTGCGGCATGGATGCTCTGGTCACAAAAATATCATAATCAGCACCCCCAAAAACCTTAACCTGAACGAACTTCCTCTTCTCATTGTCATCCCCGAATGCTTCTGTCGTGGAATGACAATTGTGATACCTATTCCCCGCATGTGTAAACCACTGTCTGTATCCTTTCAAGCGGTTGCTGGGTCAGATGCGGGTATTCGATATAGGTTACTAAAAATTTGTCGAAATACGGGAATTTGCGTTTTAGAAATGGGCAGAAAGTGGCCTGCATCTCGGGCGACAGCACGGCCAGTAAGGCGTTGCGGTTGATATTATCATAACCGATCGCACGGGTCTGTAATATCTGATGAGGGTCGATGGTCTGCGGGATGCCGTTTTTAACGCCATAAACTTCCACGTTCCCGAAATTATCCCCGATGTTATAAAACATGATCCATCCGGCCGGTGGGAAAAGTAATTTCATTTTGGGCAGTTCATGTTTGACTAACGGCTGTAAATAATAATAACAGGTTGATTCGTAATAAAAAACGGCAAGCCAGACAATGACAAAAATGGATATTAATTTGTTACGTAATTGGATGTTCATTGATGTATTTTGGATTCCCGCTTTCGCGGGAATGACATTTATGTTATATAGGATGACAATATTTTATTTTTCCCCGAAGACATCGGCGTTGAAGACATATAGGGCCGTATCAGGGTCTTTCCATGCGTCCGGCGGCAGGCCTGCTTTTTGGCTGCATAATTGTGAGAGAAATTCTTCCTTGCTCCATCCGGTCTCCGTGGCCACCTGCGGCAGGAATACACCCTGATGACCGTTAGCGCTAACGATCACGCCATCCTTGCCTAATTCAATTTCCGAAGCATCCTTGACGCGGCGGGGCTGGGAAAGGACAGATACCTCGATGGCGATATCTTTTAGCTCACCTGCTTTCAAAGCAGGGAAACGCGGGTCTTGGGAAGCTGCCGCCACTGCCATGTCACGCACCGTCTCATATAAAGGTTCCTGGCCGATGATATTGCCGATGCATCCGCGCAAAACCCCTTTTTTGGTGATCGTGACAAATGCCCCCTGGACCTGGGCTAATCTTGCATCCATAGCCTTGACCTGTGGCGCCTTACCTGTCTTGACAAAAGATTCGACACTGCCGCGGGCGATCTTCAAAAGTTCGTTCTTCTCGGTAACACTTAAGACATCAGCGGCCCGGTCTTGATAAAAAATGACTGAGCCATATCCCACCACCCTGCTTTTGTCCCCAGACGTGTCCCCGGAATTGGCATGCTTTAAGACTTCTACCTGTGTTATCCCGCGTAATTTGGCATAGATCAGGGCGGTCGTTACCGGCACAAATCCGCACATTTCCATTTTACGGCTGATACAGCCTTCGAAAAATTTTTCGGGGTCGATGGCTTTGATCGCATTTAGGGTCAACGCATCCATGCTATTAGCGACGTCATACGTATAATAATGCGACATGTCCGAGGAGATCAGGATCAACACATCGTCACGGGTTCCGATAAGTTTATTTAAAGCCACTGCCAAGTCCCGGCAAACCCGGGGGTCAGGATCGCCCATCAATATCGGGACTATCTTAAAGTCTTTAAAAGTCTTTTGTAAAAAGGGAAGTTCTACTTCAACGGAATGCTCCCGCTCAAAAACATTAGGTAATGATCTAAATTCCGGGCTTTCTTTCAATAAGGCCTGGGCAAAATCTTCATCAACAGGAATGACGCCCAACGGTGTCTTAAAGCCGCCCTTGGGCCACACCGAAATACCTTCAAAGGGGAAAAAATGGCTGGGCCCGATAACGATCACAGTTTTGTAATGATTACGCGCGATGGCCTTGAAGGTGTACGCCGCTACAGGCCCGGAATACGGGTAGCCTGCGTGGGGCGCAATGGCGATCAAGACCTTATGGTTAGTTGGCACCGGACCGGTCGAGGCTTCGAGATTATCGATCGAATCAGAAAGTTCTTTTGAGTCCGCGCTATAGAAACCGCCGGCGACATTCGGTTCTTTGATCATATCCCCCCAAGATCGAGCAGAAAAAACCATCAGCAGCATCAATAAAAAAAAGGTCCGTGTCATACGTTGTCAAAATAAACATCCAGGCTGAATTTTCTAGTCCGGGTAAGTCCCTTCAATAATAAATACGTCAGCACCAGACTTACACTGTCCATGACGATCACTGTCTGTGGTTTTAAATGGACCAACTCGCCAAAACAGCCGCAACTCTCCAAAGGCAACGCCCGTATCAACGCCTGACCCACGACCACGACAAAAATACCGAAACACAATAACGCTCCCCGCAAAGCCCAGGGTGTCCACAAGCCTAAAAGGACAAAAACACCAACGATCAATTCTATCCACGGAAAAACCTGGGCGGTCAGCACCTCAGCCCACGACGGCAGGAGCTGATAGGCCTGAATGACATACAGGAAATTCTGGTAGGGGCTTAAAAGTTTTCCCAACCCTGAAAGAATAAAAATACAGCCGATGGCGATACGCAGGATCACATACATAGGATCATTGGGGGAAATGATTCTTTAGCTCGTCGGCCAAAGATTTGGGTCCCACCACCATTTTATTGTTAACAAAATACGTGGGTGTGGACGTGATCCCCAGGGATTGGCCCAGGGACTTCTCGTCGTTGATGACCTTGCGGGCGTTTTCGGAGGCAAGGCAAACGTTTAACTGGTCCATATCCATCCCCACCTGGGACGCCATTGACTGGAACACCGGTTGGGGGTTGATCAATTGGGCCCATTGGGCTTGCTGAGAGATCATCTGGTCATCCAGGGCCCAGAATTTCCCTTGCCTTGCCGCGCATTCGCTAAAAAGCGCGCTGATCATGGCATGATGATGCATATTCGTCAACGGAAAATACCTCACCTGGATATACAGATCATTAGGGTGCTGGTCAAAGAATGTCTTTAAGTATTTCAGGCCGTAGGCGCAGGCCGGGCATTGAAAATCAACGAATTCGATGATCTTGACACGGGCCTGGGGATTTCCTTTGGCACGGGCATCTTGAATATTGACTTCGACCTTTTTGGCTTTGGGTGCCAGGTAAAACTTGGCCCCCACGATGAGTCCGACTAGAACACCCACAATCACCAGGCTTGACTGCAGTTTATTCATCCTTCGATCTCCTTGTTTTAATTTTTAGGGGTTCGATCTGTCTGTTTTCTTCGTGATGCGGACGATCTTCTGGCTTAATTTATTTGTCAAGGCGTTGGCTTTAAGCCGCCACTGCCAATTATTGACCTTGGTGGCCGGCGTATTCATACGCCCTTCTTCCTTCAAACCTAAAAAATCAGGCATGGGGATGATAACGGTTTCAGCTCGGGAACGCATCAATACTTCGATCATCGTCCAATGCAAATTTCCAGGCGTGAACTTCGTCCTCAAAACCCTGGTTATATTGGCCTTCTCATGCGGTTTGGCTTCATGACGATACCATCCCTGGATCGTGTTGTTGTCATGTGTCCCGGTATAGGCGACACAATAGACCGGATAATTGGCAGGCACATGGGGATTAGTATCAATGTCCCCGTTAAAGGCAAAGAGCAATACCCGCATGCCGGGAAAACCAAATTTTTTCATCAGTTCGACGACGTCCGGTGTTATCTCCCCCAGGTCCTCAGCAATAATTGGCAGAGGTTTGAACCGCTTGGCAAGCACCTTGAAGAATGAGGCCCCGGGCCCCTTGGCCCATCGTCCGAACACCGCTAATTTCTCATGGGCAGGGATCTGCCAAAAACCGGCAAATCCGCGGAAATGGTCGATACGCAGATGGTCGAACATCTCAAGATCATGCGCAATGCGCTCCACCCACCAGCTGAAATTGACCTTCTTTAAATTCGCCCAATCATAGACGGGGTTTCCCCAGCGCTGCCCTGTCCTGGAAAAATAATCCGGCGGGCATCCGCTGATGAATTGCAGATTGCCTTCGCTGTCGATCTTAAAGAATGACGGGTGGCGCCAGACCTCGACACTGTCATAATTAACATAGATAGGAATGTCCCCGATGATCTCGATACCCTTGCTATTGGCATAGGATTTAAGCTTGTGCCACTGACGGAAGAACAAATACTGGATGAACTTGATCCTCTCGAGGCCCGCAGCATATTTGCGGGCAAAATCCTCCAGGGCCTGCGGCCGGCGGGTTTTGAGCGGTTTGGGCCATTCATTCCAACTGCGGCCGCCCTGGACAGACTTGATCACCGTAAACAAGGCGAAATCTTCCAGCCAATACTGCTGGTCGTGGACAAAACGGTTAAAATCGTCACGGTCAGTGCTTTTTTGAAAACGCCGATAGGCGGCATTGAAAATTTTTTCCTTGAACTGCCATGCCTTGTAATAATCCACCTTATCTTCAGGTAATGGCACCGCCAGCTTGACATCAGAGGCCTTAAGGAAGCCTTCGATGACCATCATCTCGGGGCTCACCAATAACGGATTACCGGCAAAAGCGGAAGAACAGCTATAGGGCGAATTACCATTAATACCGTCGGTCGGATTAATGGGCAGTATCTGCCAATATTTTTGGCCGCTCAAAGCCGCAAAATCCAAAAAAGCATAGGCAAATGATCCCATGTCCCCGATGCCGTATTTGGAGGGCAAAGACGTGATGTGCAATAAAATTCCGCTGTTACGTTTAGGCATAAGAATCCATGGTTTTCATTATTTTGCTGCTAAAACAGGAGACGATACCCTGACCTTGAGGATCTCCCCTAAATGTTCAAAAGATTTCACCCACCGCACCGCCAGCTCATCTGTCCCTGTCTGGGCAATAAAATCCGGATAGACCTTGCGTCCCATCGCAAAATAAATATTTTGGCTCTTCCACAGGTCCAGGTCAAGGCTTAATTGCGTCAATAGTTCCAAAATAAAAATGATCTTTTCCATCAAATGGAAATTATCAGGATTGTCCGACAAGCGCTTCATCAGGCTGCTGATCTTGTGACTGGCCAAAAAAGAGAAATTAGCCTGGTCCCGCTTAAATGACCAGCGCTTCATTTCTTCGACCAATTGTTTAAAGCGCTTGATGTCCACATCTTCTGCTTCCAACACCAGGCTGATGTCCCTGTTAAGCACGAATTCCACGATCGTCATCAACATGCGGGGCAGGGGCAAACTGATCTCATTTTTGATCTGCATCAAAGGATAATGATGGTCATAGATCTGCCGGAAACTGGTCTCAATATCTTCCATCGTCGAACCCAAGACCTGGTTTAAGATCATCCGCTGTTCCCGTTTGAACAAATGCCAAAGCGAATAATTATGGTACTTAAAATAGTCCTTGATGACCCCAATGACGCTTGGAATATCGCTCTCCAAAAACGCGTTCATGATCAGCGTATGCATCTTATTGAACTCGTCAGTTTTTAAATAATCAACACCGCCGATAAAATTATGGTCCCCCAAATGTAATACGGTAAAGCAAATGTAGGCCTGTTCCCAGGTGTCCTTGGAGCGTACCATGGCACGCCCTACAGCGAGCCTTAATCGGCCTGCTTCTTTTAAGTCATACTGCTCGCTTTTGACCGTGTAACTGTACATGTTGCTGCGCGAAGCGTTCTGTTCAAAGAGTGACGTCATCGCGTAATGAGCGCCCACCCGCAGTAAGTCTACGACGGAAGGCTTGACCATGACACGGTAGATCTGTGCCCCGTCTTTTAACTCAGGGATATTACTGCTCACCCCTGCCAGACGGAAAATAAACCCTTCTTCCAGGCCGATCCCGGAGACATCCTGGGCCAGTTGGATGGCACGGGCGGCATATTTAAGGATTTGCACCGTCTCAAGGCCTGAGATCTCGTTAAAGAACCATCCACAGGAGGTATACATCAGCATGGCATTAGTCTGCATTTCCAAAAGCTTGAGGATCTTGATCTTCTCCTCTTCTTTCAAGGGTCGGCCGGCCAAATTCAACAAGAACCGTGACATGTTCTCTTCGCTGCGGTCCAAAAGGACTTCAATGTACCTGTCGCGCGCCCCCCAGGGATCATGGGTAAAGTTCTTCATATGTTCCTCATACAAGGGGACGATCTGGTCGCGTAACCAGTCCAAGGACTGGCGCAGGGGTGCGCGCCACCGTTGGTTCCATCCTGGTTGGCCGCCTGTCGAACAGCCGCAGTCGGAGCGCCAGCGCTCGATCCCGTGCACACAGCTCCAGGAGGAGTGCTCAACGATCTCGACTTCCTGGGTCGGCGGGAATTTTTGAAGGAATTCCCCATAGACGGTCAACCGGGCCAGCTGATTACTTTCAATATATTGCAGGCCATAGGCCAGGGCCATATCGCCGAATTTATGGTGATGACCATAGGTCTCCCCGTCGGTCGCGATATTGACCAGTTGGGCGTTGGGATTGCTCACACTGAAATCTTCCGCCAGGCGCCTGGCAAAATGCTCGCCATTATTAAGCAGTCCTTCAAAAGCGACACCCAACGCAATGGGCCCGTCATAAAAAAAGATGCTGATCTGCCTTCCCGATGGTAAATAACAGCGGTAAGGGACGCGCGGGTCGACCTTGGCCACGGTCACGTCCTGCCAAAGCATTTCCTGTCCGCCCTGCTTGACGCGCCTGGCCTGGTGCGGGGCCAGTACCGTAAATTTGATCCCCAGTTCAGCCATGATATCCAATGATTCCAGATCAACCGCTGTCTCCGCGAGCCACATACCTTCAGGTTTGCGCTTGAACCTTAACTCAAAATCTTTAATGCCCCAGATGATCTGTGTCCTTTTATCGTGGGAATTGGCCAGCGGCATGATCATATGGTTATAGACCTGCGCCATGGCAGAACCGTGGCCGGAATAACGCTCCTGGCTTAAACGGTCTGCTTCGAGGATGGCCGCGTAGATCTCCGGGTCTTTTTCCTGCATCCATGACAAAAGGGTCGGCCCAAAATTAAAACTGATCTTGGAGTAATTATTAACGATATCGACAATGCGGCGGTTACTGTCCAGGATACGGGCAGCGGCATTGCGGGCATAGCATTCCACCGTCACCCGCTCGTTCCAATCGTGGTAAGGAAAAGCGGAGTCCTGCACTTCGACTTCATCCAGCCACGGATTTTCACGGGGAGGCTGATAAAAATGACCGTGGATGCAAATAAACCTGTTCAAGGTTTTTTCTCCTATTTCTTAATGTGGTAGACAACGGAATTAAAGGCGCGCAATTCACCTTCCACCAAAGAGACAAAGGTCCGACGGTTCTTGACGGTATATTCGATCTTGTCCTCTCGGGCCAACCAGCCCAGGGCCTGAAGGACCACTTCTTCTTTTTCTTTAAGGGCCTTGGTCAATTGGCTGACATTGGTCTGTCCGTTTTGGCCTAAAAACCGCCATGCCTTACCCGCCGCATCAATGATCTTATCTTTCATGACCTTCCTCCTTATTGATCCAATATTCTATTCTCAAGTGCAACCATCGTCAACTATTGATCGGCGGCCATCAGTGTTTCCTGGATAATTTTCAGGAAATTCACAGGGTCGAACGGCTTGGCGATCGCCGTATAAAATATATTGTCGATATTTATTTTTTGGTGGCGCTCTTCATCTTTCTTTTCCAGTACGGCTGTAATAAAGATTACCGGTATTTGGTTGGTCTTAGGGTCTGCTTTTAGCATACGCACCGCATCCCCGCCGTTCATATTGGGCATCATGATATCGATGAGGATAAGATCAGGAAGATATTGTTTGGCCATGGTGACCCCTTCCTGCCCGTCAGAGGCAGTCACTACCGCGTAGCCGTTGGCCTCCAGGCGGATCTTGACCATTTTTAAGAATTGCACCTCATCATCAACCAGAAGAATTGTCTTAAACATAAAGCTCCCTTTTTTAAACTTAAGAATTATATAAAAAACAAAAAAACAGAACCTTTGCGCTTAAAGTCCTGTCCATGGAACATTGATAGTTTTTTTACTCACTTATTTTGAGCTACTTTGTTGGCTATGGTGAGACGACTGGTTTTGCATCGATTTCCACAGATTTAATTGCTCCGAAGTCAGGACCGCGCTTAAGTCCTTGATCTCTTGTTCGTCCAATTGCTGCCTTTGGTCGAACATCGCACGGGAATCAATGTCCCCATTTTCCAGGCTTTGCTGAAGGCCTCTGACCTTGGCCGCTTTTGCCACTATATCATCCGATGAATCCTGTGCAAAGGCCGTTGCCGTCAACAAAAAACAAACAACCATGATCCTGATCAATGGCATTGGCACCAACCAGCTTATTTTGATGCTCCTGTTGACTGTAATGTCCCCCCGTTATCAACGCTATTGCTTGTCGGATTTTGGGAGCTGTCCAGGCTATTGCCTTCTTTATGATTATGCCGTTGATGACTTGGACTCTTAGTTTTAGATGGGCCCCCATCAGCCTCAGTATTACCCGTATTTTCCTGTTCGGTCCCCTGATCTTGATAGGGAGGTGAAACAAGCACACCGGAACTGGTGGATTCAAGCTCGGCATTCTGAGCAAAGACCCAGGTCGATGAAGCGAAACATAAATTAATTATCAAGAAGCTTACCGGAATTCTCATTGATATTATGGAACCAAGTCCCCACCACTCTTTTCTGTTTCTTATCTTCGAGTTGGACAATTACGTTCCTGCCATAAGGATTACTTTTATATTGGATGATCACTTGGTCATCTTTTTCAAGCTCAATGGACGCCAGGTGATGGGAACCCTCTAACAGGTCTGACTCAACACCGATAATGAATTCCATCATGCCCTTATCCGTCTTTACGTTCATCGTGCATCCGGCCACATCCACGTTTGCCACTACACCGGTAACAGTCAAGACCGGGGCACCATTGGCCATGTTCTGAGAATACGCCTTAATAGATATAAAAAGTAACGCGGATAAAATGAGCGTAAAGACTTTTAATTTTAACATTCCGCCTCTCCTCAATTGACCTTATAATCCATCAGGTCTGATAGATAATCCATTTTGCCGATATCAACGCCATTATGCCGAAGGATCGCATAAGCCATGGAAATATGGAAATAGAAATTGGGCAGCACGAAGTTCAATAAATAC
Organism: uncultured Planctomycetales bacterium; assembly: GCA_964487685.1. Classification (GTDB taxonomy): domain Bacteria; phylum Omnitrophota; class Gorgyraeia; order Zapsychrales; family Fredricksoniimonadaceae; genus JABDGZ01. The sequence continues at coordinate 9,976 of CAZASA010000015.1, read as the reverse complement.
GGTTGTCCCAAAAAACTTGTTTCCTGGCCTCTGAGCTTTAAGGTGACCTTGCGCTCCTCGCTGCCATCGATCTGCTTGGGGCTAAAGGTCTTCAAGAAATCAATGGTCTTGGCAATGCGCGCCTGCAACTCGGCGAACGTTTTTTCCGTATCAGGGAAGCTCGGCACTTCAACGCCTGCAAGACGCGCGGCACAGCCTTTGACACCATCGGCGGCAATCTGTATTTGGCGTGACAACGGGAACATGTCCGGGGCCAGGCGGGCATTGATAAAAACATCCGCGTCGATCTTTTTGGCCAGCGCATGCTCTTCGGCTTTTTTAAGGAGTTTTGATAAATTATTTAATTTAGAAATAAAGACAGGCATGGAAACCTGGTACATGGATAACGACATAATTCTCCCTTGTTATACTTACATTAATATTTTATTTTACATAGATTATTTAAGAAATGCAACTTAACAGATAGAATTTCAGGATTGCACAACCAAACGGGCGGCGCCCAAAATTACGGCATCATCGCCTAATTTTGAAGCCAGAATTTTGCAGGTATTGAATTTCTTGAAAAAGGGGTCCGCACTGACCTCTTTGGCCACGATCGGCAGGATAAAGTCCCCGCATGCTTTGATCACCCCTCCGCCAAAAATAATAGCTTGAGGATTGAAGGTATGGTTCAAAGAAACAGCTGTCTTGCCCAGGACACGGGCAGCCTTGGCCAAGACCCCTTTGACCACGGCATCATTTTTATTGAGAGCTTCTTTAAGAATGCGGCTTTTGATCTGGTTAAATTTTCCATCATTGATCTTGGAGATAATGGTTGTTTTCCCCGCTTTTACTGCCAAACGGATATCCCGCTCAATGGCCCATCGGCTGGTCAGGGCTTCCAGACACCCCCGATTGCCGCAATGACAAAGGGGCCCATCAATGCTGACGATCACATGCCCCAATTCCGTGGCAGCACCCTGGGAGCCTAACAATATTTTCCCATCACTGATCACGGCCCCGCCAACTCCGGTCCCCGGAAAGATCCCCACCACATGCACAAGTCCTTTGGCAGCACCGAGCCACGCTTCACCCAAGAGCCCGGCATTGACATCATTGGTCACCACCACCGGCTTGTGAAATTTTTGTTTTAAAGAAGCGCTTAAAGGAAAATCCGTCAGGGCGATATTCGGAGCAGCCAGGATACGATGATGCTGGGTGTCCACAATGCCCGGAACACCCACCCCGATCGCTTTGATCAATGCAGGCTTAATGCCGCCGGAATGGATCAATTCATCAACAGCATCGGTCACACAGGCAAAAATATCCTTGGACTTGACCCTTTTTGGGGTGGAGGTCTTGGTACGGGTGACGATCTTGCCTGTCGCTGAGACCAGCGCCCCGGAGATCTTGGTGCCGCCTATGTCAAGGCCGATGTAGTAGTTCATCTATCTCGTATAATGTTTAATAAAGTATTCCTGCACATCAAAGGTTTCGCCTTCTTTTTTGATACGGCCATAGGTATGGTCGCGCCTTAAGACCCTGGCTTTGCGGGTGTCCTTGAAATAGCTGTCCAAGATAAATTGCAAATGGCTTTTTAGCTCGGGCTTGATAATCTCAAACAGAAGCTCAATGCGCCGATCCAAATTGCGTGTCATCCAATCCGCCGAGGAGAGGAAAATACGTCCGTTACCGTTATTATTAAAATAAAAGATCCGTGAATGTTCCAGGAAGCGGCCCACGATACTGCGCACCTCGATATTCTCGCTTAAACTCTCCACCCCCGGCACCAGGGAACAGATGCCGCGCACGATCATCTTGATCTTGACCCCTGCTTGTGAGGCGGCATACAATTTCTCAATGATCTGGGTATCTTCCAGGGCGTTCATCTTAACGATGATCAAACCGTTCTTGTGTTTCTCCTGGGCCTCGATCTCCTTGTCGATCAGATCAAAGAAATATTTCCTAAGGTCATGCGGTGAAGAAATGACCCTTTTCCAGGGGCTTGGCAGGGAATAACCGGTGATGACATTAAAAACATCCGCGATATCGCGGGCAAAATCATCATTTGCCGTAAAAAAACCGATATCCGTATAAACATTGGCTGTCTTTTCATTATAATTTCCCGTGGCTAAATGCACATAGCGCCGGATACGCCCTTCTTCCTTGCGTACGATCAGGGTCATCTTGGAATGTATTTTCAAACCAGCGATCCCGTAGATCACGTGACAGCCGGCTTGTTCCAGTTCCCGCGACCACTGGATGTTCTTCTCTTCTTCAAAGCGCGCCTTGATCTCAACGACAACCGTGACCTGCTTGCGGTTCTTGGCCGCCTCCATCAGGGCTTTGATGATGGCTGAATCCTCATTGGTCCGATACAAGGTCATCTTGATGGCCAGGACATCCGGGTCTTTGGCTGCCGCGGTGATAAGTTCACAGGTCGGCATAAACGACTGATACGGCACATGGATAATAAAATCCTCTTCCTTGATCTTATCAAAGATATTTTCATAGGCGGACTTGAATGGCGTAAAACTGGGAAAACGCAGCAAAGGTTTGTCCGTCCATGCCGAGAGATCAAAAAGAAAGGTCAAATCCAGGTCCGACGAGGTAAACGCCACTTCATCTTTGGGAAAATCGATCCCGCTGCATAAAACCTCAAGAAGCTCAGGGGTGGTGCCTTTTTCCATCTGCAGGTACACAGCCTTGGCGCTTGAACGTTTTTTTAATTCCTTCTCCAGGGCTTTAAGAAGATCAGGCGCAAAGCCTTCATCCACTTCCAGTTCACTGTCGCGCAAGACCCTAAAGATCGAAGCGTCCTGGATCTTATAGCCTTTGAAAAACTGCTCTAAATTCTCTTTGATCAAATAATCCGTCAGCACATACACCGACTCCTCAGATTCTGCCGGTACCTTCAATAATCGAGGGACCGATTTCGGGATGGGAATAATGGCCAGATGGTTCTTATCGGAACGGATAATATTGGCCGCAAAAGCTATGGTCCGCGAAGGCAATACAGGAAAAGGATGTCCGCCGTCCACCGCCATGGGGGTAATGATCGGATACAAGGTGGTATCAAAAAAGCGCTGGACGAATTTCTTTTGCTCGGGATCTAAATCCGCGGGTTTTTTAATGAAGATCTTCTCTGCTTCCAAAGCATCCCGGATCGGCCCGCCATAGGTTTCGTAAAATTTCTCAACAAGGGCGTCTGTCCGGGACTTGATCTCTGTGAAAAGCTCTTGAGGATAATAGCCGAATTGGTCGCGTTTATTATAACCGGTGGCTAAGAGTTTTTGGGCCCCTGACATCCTGACCATGAAAAACTCGTCCAAATTGCTGGTAAAGATCGCCAAAAATTTAATTCGCTCCAAAAGCGGATTACGCTCATCGATCGCTTCTTCCAACACGCGGCGATTGAATTCGAGCCAGCTTAAATCCCTATGTATAAATTTTTCTTTAGTTTCCATATTATGATAAATGGTGACGTCTACCATTTAAATCCTATTTAAAATGTCCCGTTTAAATGGTAGACGTCACCATTTAATCCTGCGCTTTTACCGTTAACGTCAGTTTGTTACCCGTGATCTCCTCAAAGAGTTCTTTCTTTTCCAGAAAATTCTCTTTTTCCAGCAAGAAATTATCATGCGTATACACCATAATGTTGGCATCCCCCGCGGCGTTGAACTTCACTTCAAGCTTTTTGACCTTTTGTTTATGCGAACGGTCCAGGGAATTAGCGACACGCAAAAGAGCGCTTAATTTCTGGATGGTGATCTGGTCAGCTGAGGCCAGGGAATTATACAAAATATGGCTTTTTAAAGGCGCTGAACGCCGGTGATAACGGGCAATACAGGCGATGATATTAATTTCCTGCTCGGTCAATCGGAACAAATTCAAAGAACTGATGATATATTCACTATGTTTGTGATGCGCGCGGTTATTGACGAAGGTCCCGATATCATGGAGATAGGATGCCAATAAAAGGTATAAACGGTCTTTTTCTTCCAGCCCCAAAATGTCCTTAAAAGCTGTGAAAAGCTGATCGGTCATGGAAGCCACTTGTTTAAGGTGATTGAGGTCCATGTCGTATTTGCGGCAAAGGAAATGCGCCACTGACACCAGCTGGCTTAGCTTATTGTCCCCTTCTTCCATATCGAACTTAAAGAGCAAATGCGCCAGGATAGCCTCCGACAATGAAGCCTCGAGGATATAAACAAACTCATTTTTATTCAATTTGAACAAAGTATTAAGGATGATGGCAAATCCTGTGATGGTCGAGGAGATGTCCGCCGGGATATTGAAGGTGCTGGCGATCTGTTCGACGTTCATTTCCTTCAAACGGGTCAACAACTCCTGAGCTTCGCTTGCTTTAAATTTGAAAAAATCCGAATCACGGCGTTTGTTAGGCAGCACGTTCTGGATAAATACCGAATAGTTCTCATCAATAAGGATGATATCGTCAATGTTCAAATTGGTGTTGTTCTTCTTTAAGGAAAGGACTTCATTCTCAATATATTCCTCGGTGGCCTCATGCACTTCCTGCAGGGAGCCGTCTAAGGATTCCATGAATTGTGAAAGCCGCAAGGTGCCGATGGGATAACCGATATTCATCAGGGTCAGGCCTTTTTCCATGACCGAGAAATCCAGAGACCCGGCGCCTAATTCCGCGATCAAGAGGTTTTTCTTGTCCACCGGATAGGTTTTCTTCAATTTATGGCTGAGGAAATAATCGATATAATAGACCACGTCCCCCGCGTTAAGGACATCGATCTTAAAACCGGTCTTGCGCAGGACTGTATCAAGGAAAATATCACGGTTACGCGCCTCGCGCACCGCGGTCGTGGCGATGACAATGACATTCTCAACTTCGTATTCTTTGAGGGTTTCCTTATATTTCTGCAGGACAGCGGCGGTTTGGTTGATGATCGTCTGCGGGATGCGGCCTTTGATAAAGACGTGCTTGCCCAACGGAATGCTATTTTTAAGCGATTCAATGATCTTGACATCTTCCCCATGGCTTTCAGCGATCAAAAGTTTAATGGTGGAAGAACCGACATCGATAACAGCTGCTCTCATAACATCCCCTTATAGCCCAACAATATGATAATACGATTAAAATCCCGTGAAATTCTCAAGAGTATAGCATATTCTGCATAAAAAGGAATAGGGGAATAAACGGCAGACAAAACAGCAAATAGGGAGAATCCCCCCTATTTATGTAAGTTTTATTTCCTTAGTTATGACGCTGTAAAACGGCTGTGATTTGAACCAAAGTAAGGCGGATTTTCCCGGATGCTGGGTTAAATATTGTCCGGAATAATTAGTGATCCATTCCCTGGAAGCTCTTTCAAACCCGATATCTGAACCGGCTTTTTCGCTTTGGATCCATTTGTATCTATTGATCTCATTTAAGATGTCTTTATCTTTTAAAAGTTCGGGATTAATAGTGGCGGCCATAAGGATTCCTCCTGATTATTCTTGTCATAAAAAATACCTTTTCAACCAACAATGGCTGAAAAGGCAGCGGCTTTTCAACTAAATCTTATAAGTCCATTAAAATATGACCTTATGAGTTATATTTTCTGCGCTTAACCCTGGTTTGTCAAACTTATTCCCAAGAATTTCCGCAGATCAGTCATAGGCTGAACATCAATGATCACCGGCACAAAGCCAGGGGCATTTTGCAATTCCTGCAGCATAGCCGGATCCATATGAAATTTAATCTCTTCACCCGGATTCTGTGTCTGTAAATGCATATTCGCAGGAGTTAAATCAATACCACCCCTATTATTCAATTCAATGGCTGTCTGTCCCGTAAATATCCTCTCTTCTTCTGACATAGCAAAATCATTTGGACTGATTTTCATTCTCTTTAAACTTTGCAGATATCGTAAAAGTTTTTCCTTTGTTGCAATATAAATAGTGCCTCTGGAATTTTGTATCTTTTCATATCCTCTTTTTAAAAGAATTGCCGCCTTCTGATCGCCTACTTCTTTGACAAAAGCCACCAACATCTTAGCCGCCTCCATAATTCCTTTTTCATCATGGATCATAAAAGACCCCATCCTAAAACCATACGCAACAATGGCATATCTTCCCCTTGGCTCTATTTGATTTGTAATTTTACATAAACTATCCCATTTCCCTTTTTTAATCCTCCTATAGGCGCCCTCATCAAATGCATTTGCTGATTGTGATTCTTTAATTGAATCTTCCATAAAAACCTGTGTTATTGTATCGTCATTTTCCGTAAAGAACTTCCGGGTGACCCCTTGTTTATCCGCTTTTATTTCTTTAACCATAGCCCATCCCATCCGCCGAAACCTGTTTATATCATTATTTAAATCTGCTGTCATAAAATGACTCGTAAAAATCTCATCGATCAAATGTGACGCATATGGTTTAGCCTCTTGGGCCATGCGCACCAACTCGTTCCAATCGTCATCATAGATATGATCACCTAGCTTCAACTTGGCAAATTCAAATCCTTCCTGAAACAAATGTCCTCCCCCATGATGCCTGCCGTCTCCATTGGGGTCAGTTGATCTTTCAATGGCGAGAAGGCCATCCCATTTTTTAAGATCATTTCCCCCTAAATGTAAGATCAAAAAAGCCGTGCCAACACCTTCTGTTTCTGACATCATTACTAAATCATCCCATTTATCATTAAACATTTTCTTGCCTAATGCTTTCTTACATTCAGGCAATGCATCTATGAGTAAACTTTTCGCTGTATGACCAGACACCTGGATCATTCTGATCAATCCCGTTCTTTTGGATCTATCCCCGATTATTTCTTTTGTTGCTACGGGCAACATCTGCCAAGAAGTTTCTGCCAAGGCTGGAAATTGTTTTTTCAATTGCCCCCACTCAGCCATCATTGCCTCATTCGCCTGCCCCGTCACTTTTGCCATCGCCGCATCTCTTTTCATGAACATTGTTGGTTTTCCTGACTCCCAAGGACTAAATACTTTGCTAAAATCAATCCCTGGCGTTGTTTCATTTGTCCAATAATCAAAAGTTTCACTCATTTTATCTGTCATCATTTGAAGCAAATGCGCGGTCATGAAAGGTTTGACGATGAACATTCCCCCTGGCTTTAATTTTCCTTTTAGTAAGGAAAGGTTTTCTTTAATGAGCTGCCATGTGTATTCGTCCGGATTTTCTAAAAGAATATAATTTAACGAACTATCCGGCAATAACTCAATCATTTCTTGAATACTGCCTTTAAGGATCGCTAAATTGGGAGGTTGATTTTTCTGACTCTCAAGATCTCCTTCTCTCCAAGAGAGCGCTACTGGATAGTAATGTTCATCATTCATATTAAAAATGTCTGTTGATATGACTGCCATATGTGGATTATGGACGGCAATATCGCGGGCCCGCTTGGCCCCTCCTCCTAAAAACTCTAAAAATGTCTTGGGAGAATTGGTTAATAATGCCACGGCTTTTTTGACTTCCTCAGGACGCTGTTCCTGCGCGTTCCAATAGTTTTCAATTTTACGCCAATCTATGTTCCTCGCCACATCCCCCTCTCCAATTTTTCTGGCATATTTAGCGATCACATCCGGCAATCGACGCATCAAATCATCCTTAAAGACCAGGGGCGGCAATTCTCCTTTAGGGAATTCCGATAATAATTTCATGATGGGGGTTTCTTGAATTTTCAACCCTTTTTCTCTATAAAGTTCTTTATAAAGATCTTTTGCTTCACGGATAACACCACTCACAGCTATGACAGGAATACCCTTAAAACGAGGGTCCTGAAAATAACGAACAAGCTCAGGCCCATGCGCTACTGAAGTTCCTTTACCAAGATTGGTATCTATAATGACCATCGCCGTCTTGGCGATAAAGAAGCCGCCGGATGCTTCAAAGAATTCCTTGGACTCTGCTACCGACCGAACGACATAAAAATTAAACTGATCATGCAATTTCAAAGGCAATATTTTTCTCTGCCACCAATTATTCTTTACTACTTCGCTATCCTCCACAATAATAATCCATGGTAAATTCTTTCGCTGATTTTCTGATACGGCTAATTGCGCAGGGCTGGGATTCTTGACGAACTTTAATTGAAACTCCTTCTTGGCACGCTGAAGATGTGCACCCATATCCTTTGACGTCCACCCAAATTCTGTTTCATAAAAAATCTTTGGTAATGATTCCCGCTCATACCATTTACGCAAACTTTGATATTCCCCATCAAGCGGTGACAATCCAATACTTAAGTAAAAGTCATCAGGATTACCATAGCTCCCCGTTTTGGGATGGTCAGCTATTAATAAAACCATGTATTCGTCCGGATCTTGCGGCTTGGACATCTCACCAACCACCTTGGCTACAACAGCCATAAGCACAGATCCAACTCCTTTTAAGCGGGGAACACCCCTTTCGATCTCTTCATCATGACGGCTCATAATGAGCGGGATCTTAACTATGGGATAAATTAACTTCTTGTACTTTAAATGGATGAATCCTTTATCCATCTTATCTTCAGACGGGACTCCAAACACAACAAAACCTTCAATACCCCTTGGCGATTCGGCAACTAACACGATGATATCGTCTTTGAATTTCAGCCAGTCGTTGATTTTGAATGCATTAAAACTTGGATGTAATTTTCCAATATCCTTGGATCGCATCAGCCGGACTTTTATCGGCACCCATTTTTTCTCTTTGCGATCAAAAATTCTGGCTTGGATCGTTGTTTTATTGAGGATGTCCTTCATTCTTTTAATAAATATTGATGGAAGTTCTACCCTGTGCTGAATTCTTGGGGCGGCTTTCAATGCCATGGCCTGGTTAAACATAACACCTTCTTCGATGTATCTGGACGGATCCTTCCCCGGATTGACCATGGCCCCATCTATTGTTCTTTTAAATACATTATCAAGCTGAAGAGAAGTCCCTCCGGAAAAATATTTTCTGGGAATTGTTTCTCGGGACAGCGGATCAGCATCCTCTTTGATGTAGTTGTAAACGCCTTTCTTAAAAGCTTGGAGGTACCGTTGATAGATGGCTTCAACGTCGTTCTTATTGTGGATTCCGAGCTCCTGCGAGTGTCCGGCTTGAGGACCCGCTTTCGCGGGAATGACAGTAGAAGTATAACCAACTCCAACGACCTTCTTCTTATCGGCATAAACCTGCACTAAAATACTGTCCTTGATCTTCTTTTTGTACCAGTACGCCAATATCAATGAATTATAAACCTGTCGTAACTGATAAAAATTCCTTCCCTCGTTGACTTCTTTGGTGAGTTCGGGGATGACGATTTCACGGACGATATTGGAGGCGAGAGAATTGACATTATTCGATGTATGAGACGCCATAAATGGCGTCTCTACGGTGTGTTTTTTAATGGATAGATAATCCTCCTCAAGCATGACTTTGAGTTTGCTTTCGACTACGTAGGCGGTGCCGTTTTTTGCGTTTTCGTAGACTACGGCTTTTTCGGGGACTATCCATACTTTATTAAAGGTATTGACCGGAATATTCGTGGTCCCGAATTTCTTGGCGGCTTCTTCGTAAATGCGTTTCCAGAATTTCTTGCCTGTCTCGCCTTCCGGATAGATCAAGCTGGCTGTTATTTGCTTGAGCATATAATCTTCGGCCAATAGATCGCGGCCCATTTCGGTGAGGCCAAAACTTTGAGGGACAATGCGGTTTTTTTCGTAAGGCGAAAGATTGACCCAGAGGTCATTTTCTGGGATGGTGAGGCTGGCGAGGAAGTATTTGATTAGTTTGATTGATTCTTGTTTAAGTTGTTCTTGTTGTGGATTCCCGACAGAAGCATTCGGGAATGACATATTTTTGGGAAAAGAATCGCCCGTATCTAAAATAAAATCAAAACGGAAAGGATTGTCTGGATGGACTTTAATGCCTTTTAGGATCGGCGGGTTGAATTCAGGGCTTAAAGGCACCATGGTTCCTGGCGCTGGCAGAGACGCCATAAATGGCGATGTATGAGACGCCATAAATGGCGATGTATGAGACG
>CAZASA010000014.1:0-39820 GCA_964487685.1 uncultured Planctomycetales bacterium | reverse complement strand
AAAACCTGCGCATCGCAGGGCAATACGCAAGATGATATTAGTATACACCCCTGCCATGCAATCATCAAGGATAATCCCCCAGCCGCCGGGTATGGTTTCCAGCTTGTTGATGGGGTATATTTTAAACATATCAAAGGCCCTAAACAAGAAAAATCCGCTGATCATCACTGACCAGATCAAGGGTAAACCCCATAAAGCGATCATCACCCCCACCACCTCATCAATGACCACGACCCCTGGGTCTTTTATTTTTAGCAGCTTTTCCATCATATCCGAGGCCATAGCACCCAGGAACACTAAAAAAATCAATAAAAGGCTATAAAATGCCAAATTATTGCCTAAAAAATAGGCTATGATTACTCCGACCGCTGTCGCCCAAGTGCCGGGTGCTATCGGTAAATACCCTACTCCTGCGACGGTGGCAACTCCTTTGATCAAAATATTTCTCATAGAAGTTTTTTATTCCTAAAATAATCAATGCCTGATGTAACGGTCAAAATCACCGCCAAGATCAATAGGCCCTGATTGCCCCATTGCCACAGGTGTTGGACATTATAGAACCAGGAAGAACAAAAATCAGATTGCCGGGCCACCAGATAAAGCAGGATAGCCGAAACAGCAATGATCTGAACAACCGTCTTGACCTTACCGGCCCGTTCAGCCGCCAGCACCTGCCCTTGACGCATGGCTAAAAGTCTAGAGCCGGTCACCAGGACCTCCCGGATGGCGATCACGATGACGATCCACCAGGCGATCATCCCGATATGGGCCAAAACCCCAAAAGTTGATAATAACAAAATTTTGTCCGCCACAGGGTCCATGATCTTACCGAAATTACTGATGAGCCCTCTTTTTTTAGCTAAATGGCCATCATAAAAATCCGTCAAGGAAGCGATCGTAAAAATAATAACCGCTAAAATATTGCCCAACTGGGACTTTTCTTCCAGAAGAAAGACCAGTATAACGGCAAAGAATATACGAGATATGGTCAGGATATTGGGTAAATTCATTCGACTATTCCCGCGAGATCATATTCATAGGCATCAGTGATCTTTACCTTAACAAAATCCCCGGCTTTCAGCATTGCCTTGGAACGTACATAGACAACGCCATCCACATCCGGCGCATCGTACTCACTGCGGCCGATGTAATTGGTGACGTCTACCAATTGTTGTTCAAAATTGGTAGACGTCACCAATTTTTTCTCCTTTTCCTCTATCAAAACCTTTAGGGTGCGACCGACAAAGGACTGCTGAATTTCAGCTGAAATGGCTTGCTGGTCTTTCATCAAGGCATCCAGACGCATTTTTTTAGTTATTTCAGGCACCTGGCCCTTCATTTTTGCGGCCAAGGTCCCTTCTTCTTTCGAATAAACAAAAACACCCACCCTTTCAAAACGAAATTCCCTGACAAAGGCCCTCATCTCTTCAAAATCTTCCTTGGTTTCTCCCGGCAGGCCGGTAATAAAGGTCGTACGGATAAATCCGTCAGGCATGGCCCGGCGGATCTTTTTTATAAGATCAATGGTCCCCTGGGTCGTGATATTACGGTTTTGCTCAAGCAGGATATGGTCACTGATATGCTGTAAAGGCATGTCGATATATTTGCAAATTTTTGGCTCATGGGCTATCACGTCGATCAATTCATCCGTCACATGGGATGGGAATGCATAGAGAAGACGGATCCATTCAATATTTTTAATGACACCCGTCAGTTCTTTAAGAAGGCGTGCCAGGGATTTTTCTCTATAAAGGTCCATCCCATAGGCTGTAATGTCTTGGCCGATGATATTGATCTCTTTGACACCCTGGGCATCCAGGGCCTTGACCTCTTTGACAATAGATTCAATGGTGCGTGAAATGAACTTTCCCTTTATCTTGGGTATCGCGCAAAACGAACAGGCATTAAAGCAGCTTTCACAGATCTTGACATAGGCAAAGTGTTGAGGGGTCAACTGTAATTGGTCCGGCATCCCATCGCGGTTTAGCGTGGGGGTCCCGATAAAAGCATCAACTCCGGGGAATTCCTTGGTTAATTCCTTACCATAGCGCTGGGCCAGGCACCCGGCAACGATCACTTTCTTGATCTTGCCTAATTTCTTAAGTTCAACAAGGTCAAGGATGGTATCAATGGATTCTTGACGGGCTTCTTCAATAAACGAGCAGGTATTGACGATCACGGTCTGGGCGTCCTCAGCCTGGACGATACGGTGGCCGTTTTTCTTAAGACGCCCCAGCATCATCTGCGCGTCCACCAAATTGCGGGCACAGCCTAAATTAATAACGCCGACCTTCTGGCCGGCGCTTAACCGCTCTTTCTTAAAATCAACCGTGGATCTCACTTCTTCACCGTCAATCCTTCCTTGGTTATCAATACTTTTTTGATCCTGCGCTCGTTGCCGCCAAGGGAACCGACATGCTTGCCGTTGACTTCCATATCCAACTGCTCAATATCGCGTCCGGAAAGTTCAATGCGATTGTCCGCGCTCCAATTTTCCATGGACCCTTTGCTTAAGGTCGTCTCAAAGACCACGTTACCGTCGGACTTGACCCGAAGCCAGGTGTCCTTCATGGCCCTGACCGCTACCTCGACCTTGTTATCCTCGCTTTGGGCCTGGACAGAATCATGTTTGATGACCTGATAGGCCGTAATACTTTTTTCCACCTGTTTCTTCGTGGACATCCCTTTTTTAGGCATATGCGAAGCAATACAGCCGCCCATCTTAACGAGTAAGAAAAGGACCAGTAAAGCGCCGATGACCTTAAAGATCACCTTAAAAACTTTAGGGTTAAAAACGGTCGTCAACCCATCTTGCATTTGTTCTAAAACTATATTGGGCACAGCTTCTTTACGGTTTGTTTTGGCTGCGACCGTCGCGGAAGATGTAGGCTTAGGCGACTGGTCAAGGCCATAGTGCTTATACATCTCGCCCACATCCAACCCTAAGAATTCCGCGTAGATCTTGATAAAGCCGCGGTAATAAAAAGGCGACAAGATACGCACCGAATAACCTTCTTCAATGGCCCTTAACGAGTCCATAGGGATCTTGGTCGCTTCGTGCACGATCTCAAGGGTCAGGCCCTTGGCTTCACGCGTGCTCTTTAAAATTGAAGGCTTTTCTTTATTGCTGTCCGTCGGTGGCATTATTTTGCACTTCCCCCATATTGTCTAAAAGCCATTTTTCACGGTCGACCAAAATTTCTCTTGCCTTACTGCCGGCATAAGGGCCTACGATCCCCTGCTGTTCCATCATATCAACCAAACGGGCCGCCCTGCCATAACCCAGGCGTAAACGGCGCTGCAAGATCGTCACTGAGGCCTGATTGGTCTCGATGACCACCCGCACAGCCTCATCATACATCTCATCTTTTTCTTCGTTAGATCCGACACCTGCCGCGGGCTGATGTTTGAGGACACTTTCATTATACTCCGGTTGTCCTTGTTTTTTAATAAAATCAATAACTTGATTGATCTCATCATCCGAAACAAAACAGCATTGACCGCGGATGGGCTTGGGCTCACCGGTTTTCATAAAAAGGAAATCGCCTTTGCCAAGAAGAGTCTCCGCGCCATTGGTATCAAGGACGGTACGTGAATCGACCTTGGAGGCCACCTTAAAAGAGATCCTGGAAGAAAAATTAGCCTTGATAACGCCGGTGATAACATCTACCGACGGACGCTGAGTGGCCAAGATCAGATGGATGCCGGTGGCGCGGGCTAATTGCGCCAATCGGGTAATGGCGCCTTCCACCGTCTTGGCAGAGACCTGCATCAAATCTGCCAGCTCATCGACCACGACCACGATATAAGGCAACTGCAATCCCTTGGCATGATAGCCTTTGATATTACGCACCGCTTCTTTATTGAATAATTTATAACGATTTTCCATTTCCATCACCACCCAATTAAGGGCAGGTGTCGCTTTTTTAGCATCAGTGACAACGGGACATAATAAATGCGGCAGGTCATTATAAGGGATCATCTCCACCATCTTGGGATCGATCATGATGAACTTGACCTCAGAGGGTGAGGCGGCAAAAAGAATGGACATGATCAAACTGTTCAAACAAACTGTTTTACCTGAACCGGTCGTACCAGCAACCAAAAGATGAGGCATATCAGCCAGGTCCATGACCAGCGGTTTACCGGAAGTATCTTTACCGATGGCAAGGTCTGTCTTGGAGAAAACCGGACGTGAGTGTGCTTGGGTGAGGACATCTTTTAAAAATACCGCCGCTGAAGAACCATTGGGCACTTCAATACCTACCCTGTTCTTGCCGGGAATAGGGGCTAATATGCGTACAGCCGAGGCACTCAAGGCCATGGCCAGGTCATTGGCCAGGCTGGCAATACTATTGACCTTAACACCCGGGGCCGGCTGTAATTCATAACGGGTGATCACAGGCCCTCGTTCAATATCTGCCACCTTGACATTCACCCCAAAATCAGCCAGGGTCTCTTCCAGGATCTTGGCACCGGTCATCAGCCTTTCCTGGATCTTATCATCAGAAATATGCGGCGGGTCTTTGAGCAGGTCCATGCTGGGCAAATGATATTCCCCTACTTTTTTGACGGCCTTGGCCGCCTCAGTGGAAGCTGTCTCTGACTTTGGTCCGGCGACAATGTGAATATTGGGCTTTACGGCTGGGGCTGGGGCTGGTGCAGCTGCAACAGGCACTGGTTTTACTTCCGCTGCTTTAGGAAGTACCGTGCTTCTGTATTTTTCTAATTGCTTATCATCTTGTAAACTATTGGCCGGGACTTTAGGCTCAGGATGACGGGAAATGACATCCGGTTTGCGTTTAGGCACAGGGATATGGGGGATGGGTACGCCTTTAAAGACCTTTTGAAAAGCTTGCAAGATCCCCTTGCCAAGCCACATAAAAAAAGGCGAGACCAAAAATTCACCGGTCACAACCAGGGCTAAAAGACCCAGTGTTACCAGGATGATCAAGGCCCCCATGGGCTGAAAATAACCGACCAAAAAACCGCTAAACACAACACCCACGATGCCGCCGCTGATAAAACGATTGCCTCCGTTGTCACCGGAAAAAAAACTGAACAAGCCTGCGGCAACAGAAAACAGGATCAGGATGCTTAAGAACTTAAAGAAATTAAAAGGCAGATCACGCGAGGTAAATTTATTCCAGCTAAAAAAAACGCCTATCCCCACCAGGAAGTAGGCGCTATAGCCCACCAGGAAAAAAAAGATGCCGGCGCTATAAGCGCCGGCAATTCCGATCCAATTATGGGCATGAATATTCGGTCTGGATGAAAACCAACTCAGATCAGTCGGGGTAAAGGACAACAGGCTAGCCAAAAGAATGAGGCTTAAGGCCAGGATCACAATGCCCTTGATCTCATTGAGATGTTCAAGCTTCATTCTTGATCGACCTTTTTAAACTTCAGCTTGTTTTTTGCTTAGGTTAAAGCGGCCCATCTCGTCTTTTTCCATGAGCTTGACTTTAAATTTATCGCCGACCTTGACCACATCGTTGACATCTTTGACGAATTTATTGGCGATCTCGGAAACATGGACCAATCCTTCACGTCCGGGGATGAACTCCACAAAAGCACCGAAATTCATCACTCTTTTCACGGTCGCTTCATAAATTTTACCAATCTCCGGTTCTTCGGTCAAAGCTTTTATCATTCCTACAGCAATGTCCAACGCATCTTTATCCGGGGACGCCACGATCACCTTGCCGTCTTCTTCGATATCGATGGAAGTGACACCGCTTTCTTCGATCATCCGGCGGATATTCTTGCCGCCCGGTCCTATGATCTCGCCGATCTTGTCCTGCGGGATCTGCAAGGTCACGATACGCGGGGCGTACGGTGAAAGGTCATCACGATGAGTGGGCATGGCCGCGTGCATCTTGTCTAAAATGATCATCCGGGCTTCCCTGGCTTGGGCAACGGCCTTTTCCAGAAGCTCGATGGACAATTGCTTGATCTTTAAGTCCAACTGGATGGCATTAACGCCCTCGCGGGAACCGGCCACCTTGAAATCCATATCGCCAAAATGGTCTTCCAGGCCCATGATGTCGGTGATCAGGACTTTTCTTTTCTCATCGGAAATTAAACCAACAGAAATACCTGCCACCGGCGCTTTGATCGGAACACCGGCATCCATGAGCGCCAAACAACCGGCGCATACAGAGGCCATGGACGAGGAACCGTTGGATTCCAGGATCTCAGAGACAACACGGATGGTGTAAGGAAAATCATTCTTGGACGGAAGAATCGCGGCAATCGCCTTTTTAGCCAAGGCGCCATGGCCGATCTCTCGACGGCCGGGACCACGCATAGGCTTGGTCTCACCGACACTGAAAGAAGGGAAATTATAATGCAACATAAAGGTCTTATAGGTTGTTTCTTCAAGACCTTCCACTAATTGCTCATCGTCCTTGGTGCCAAGTGTTACAATGCCCAGACTTTGGGTCTGCCCACGGGTAAACAAAGCTGAACCATGGGTACGCGGCAATACACTGACTTCACAATCAATTTGACGGATATCTTTTAAACCGCGGCCGTCAGCACGGATGCCTTTATCAAAAACATTGTTACGGATGACCTCATATTGCAAGGCCTCAAATTGAAGGGTCACGTCATTGGCGTTGATCTCATGCTCCTTGGTGTTGAATGGAGCATAGACAGTCAGGTCGCTGACTAATTTTTCATAGACAGCGGTGACCGCATCCTGGCGCTGTAATTTGTCCACGATCTTCGTATAGGCATCATTCAAAGGGCCTAAGGCCATTTGACGCACTTGAGCGACAAAACCGGGATTAGCTTCCAGTAACGGGATCTTGGTTTTAGGTTTACCAACTTCCTTGGCCAGTTTCACTTGAGCTTCCTTGGATGCCTGTAAATCTTTTAAAGCGAGCTTCAGTCCTTCCATGACCTTGGCTTCCGGGACCTCATTGGCTTCGCCTTCGATCATGACAATACCATCGCCCCAACCGGCCACGACTAAGTCCATGGTATTTTTTTCTTTGCGCTCGGCAAAGGTGGGATTGGCCGCTAATTGACCGTCGATCATGCATATGCGGGTGGCACCGATAGGGCCGTCATACGGGATATCGGAAACCATCAACGCCGCTGAAGCGCCGATCATCGCTAAAATATCCGGATCATGTTCCCCATCGTGGCTTAAAACTGAGGCCACGATCTGTACTTCATTAAGGCATGCGGCCGGAAACAATGGACGCACCGAACGGTCGATCAAACGGGACACTAAGATCTCGCGTTCCGTTGAACGGCCTTCACGTTTAAAGAAGCCGCCCGGGATCCTGCCCGCGGAATAAGTTTTTTCCTGATATTCAACCGTTAAAGGGAAAAAGTCTATTCCCTCGCGCGGTTTCTTGGCCATACAGACAGTGGCCAAAACAACAGTGCCGCCGGCAGAAACGGTGACTGCCCCGTTGGCTTGTTTTGCAATTTTACCTGTTTCAATGATTAAGCTGGAGTTCCCAAAAGGAATTTCCACACGTGCGTGTGCCATATAAAGTCCCTTTCAATATTTATTTGGTCGTCATTACCGACACTCAGAATTATTTGTCATTCCCGCGAAAGCGGGAATCCATTGCGAAAGTGGATCCCCGATTAAAACATTCGGGGATGACATTCGCACTTATGAATTATGCCGCTTTGCGGGCATAATTCATGTGCTCATGTCACTTACGCAAATCAAGCTTGTTGATCGTTTCTTCGTATTTCTTAGGATCTTGTTTTTGGAGATAATCCAAAATACGGCGGCGCCGGCCGATGAGCATTAACATGCCGCGGCGGGAGTGGTGATCCTTTTTGTGGGACTTGAAATGTTCGTTAAGCTGATTGATCTGCTCCGTCAACACAGCGATCTGTACCGGCGCTGAACCGGTGTCTTTCGCATGGGTTTTGAAGCGGTTGATAACCTCTGTTTTCTTTTCCTTTACTATCGCCAACTGACTGCCTCCCTTGTTTACTTTGCCATGTGGCAAAGAAGCGTCTCATTACGCTTTTGCTTTATTTTTTATCATTTAGAAGTTGAAATTATACATTTGTTGCTAGACATAGTCAAGAAGAAACCTAAACCACGCATAGCTTTGCGAAGCCGAAGCAATTGGGCCTTTGCGAAACCTACTTGCGGGTATCACTGGTGGCCAGGGTCATGATGCGGACCTTGCCTTGTTCTGAGATCAATAGTTTAGGCCCCTTGGATGATGTAACTTCTTGTTCTATGGCCTCTTGCAATTGGTTGGTCGTGATCGTACGGGCCATCACGGGAACCGGTTTGTCCATGGTCAGATAAAAATCCTGCAGCACACCCACCATCCCATTTTCAATACTCAATTGGTATAGTTTTTGCCTGGTATTATCTGATAAGGGCTTTGGATGCACCGGTTTTTCAGATTGAAGATAGGCTTGCAAGGAAGCATACCTCTGGCCCTTGGCATAGATCTCGATCGACCCTTGGGCTTGAGGGCCATAAGCCAAAATAATAGTTAAAATGAAAAACAATGTTCTAATCATAGTCCTTTTATTATATACTATTTATATGAATTTGGGAATCATCATTATCATTGCTGTTGCCGCGATCTGGGCCCTGGGGGTTTTCCTCGGGGTCATCGGCGGGTTATCCAAGCCCTTTAGCCATCAATCCCAAGCCATCGATTCTTCCCAGGTCAAATCACAAGAGCAACAAACTATTGAAGATACGGAAGCTAAGCGCCAAAAATTAATGGATGACATGAAGCAGAAGGAACAGGACATGAAACAGCACTATTAAGGCAGCTGGATCTGGCTATTGAGATTATTGATCTGATTGACGATGCTGTTGAGGCTGGCATTAACGCTCGTAGTCATAGGGCCTTTAGTAAAGAAAAAAATACATACCAAAAGCACAGAAACCACCAGCAATATATATTCTACAGTATTCTGCCCCTTCTTGTGTGTCATATAGTAATTATAACACAAAGATGGGTAGAAGTCATTTATACACCTTATCCCCTACCGCCACGAGCTTATCTACTTTTAGACCTATCAGCTGGCCTTTTTTAGCGACTTTCACATCTTCGCTCTCTATTTGCATACTCCAGACTTTCTGGACATATTTGGTCTTGGGCCCGGCAATGGTCAGTTTATCGCCGATGAGGACGGTGCCCTGAGTTAATTTGACCACGCAGACCTTGATACGATCAAAGTAATGGGTGATCACCCCCAGCTCAATTAAAGAAGGGTCAATAGCTTTTAGATCAGTTTTAAGGGGCTTGGCGGACTTAAGCTTTGGTTGGGCTATAGTTTTCGCGGTCTTTTTAGCGATTTTTTTCTTGATCGGGGCCTTTTTCACAACAGCTTTTACAGTTTTTTTCCGACGGGAAGGCTTAGGCTTCTTGCGCGAGCGCTTGATCCAAAACACCTCTTTGAGGACGTCAACGAGTTTACGCAGCATAATTTTAATGTCTAGATCGTGATCTTTTGGGCGATACGGGATATGACCGGCAATTCAACGACTTGGCCTTGGATGGCTGTCACCATCCCCCAAAATGAGAACCCGAAAAGGATAAATAGAAAAGGCCTGAATGCCCAGGGAAAAATAATACTGATCACCAAGGTCGCTGTTTCAGCCACAAAAAGCACCAATCCCTGGCGGCCATGGTCCAGGACAAAAGGATTATCTTTTTTAATGATCAGGGGGACAATGCAAAAGATAGACAGGTAGGCCAGGACCGCGTACATTTTACCGTCGAGAACGTCTTCCTTGGAAAATTTTCCTACAGACGCCATCAGGCTTTGACCTCGATCAGGGAATTGATGTCCCCGAAAGAATTGCGCTCAATGCTGGTATTGGCAGGGTCTTCCTGCCATTTGCCGTCAACGATAAATTGGTATTTATAAACCCCCGGCTTCAAATTGACCTTGAGCGACCAGACGCCGTCGTTATTGGACATCCGGCAGCTTTCATCAAGCGACCAATCATTGAATGAGCCTGTCACATAAACGGACTTGGCTTGCGGGGCTTTTAAGATGAAGGCTGTTGCCCCCAGGAATTCTTCTGATTCTTTTGCGATCAAGGCTTCCATGCGTTCGGAAGGCTGATAAGATTCGGCCACAACGGCAGGCGTCTCAATGGCAGGCTCCTGTTTGGGCGGCTGTTTGACTTCAGGCAAGTTGGGATGACGGTCCAGGGTCAGGATCTCACGGGCCAGGCACATATAATCCTTGGTACCGCGGCAGTATTTATCATATTTAATGACGGCTTCACCCATGACAGCGGCTTCTTTGAGCTTGACATTGACATGCACGATCGTATCGAAAAGATAGCCGCTGAATTTTTCCTTCATCTTGCCTAACATCGTAAAAGAATGGCGTAAACGGGAATCAAACATGGTGATCAAGACCTTGGCCTTGACCGGGTGATTAAGCCTCTCCCGGATCAAATTCGCGATATCCATCAGGTGATCGACACCCTGCATGGAAAAGCGGCTGGTCTCGACCGGAATAATTATCTCGTCGCTGGCACGGATGGCGTTAACGGTCAAAAACCCGAGACTTGGCGGGCAGTCGATCAAGATATAATCATAAAGGTCCTTGATCTCATTGATGATCTCGGTGAGTTTCAGCTCACGTCCGATCTCATCGGCCAATTCCTGTTCCAGGGTGCCGACCAATACGTTCGAGGGAACAATATCAAAATTAGTGTCTACTTTTTTGATGATGCTCTTGATCTTTAATTTATGGGGAGTAAGCTTCGAGATGCAATTATAAAGGCTGTTCTGGTCGTTGACATTAAGCCCCAGGGTGGCGTGCGCCTGAGGGTCCAGGTCGATCAACAGGATCTTCTGGCCGTTGACACCGAGCGTTGAGGCCAGGTTGATCGACGTCGTGGTCTTGCCGCATCCCCCTTTTTGGTTCGCGATCGAAATGATCTTCATAAAAAACTTCTCCTAGTTTGAAAATGAAACCCCGTCGATCAAGACTGTGCCGCGCCTAAAATCCACGTTCCATGCTTCCAGGACAAAGGACACGTCCGTGATCGTCGTCCAGTCCGTCAAATTCAGCTTCTCGAAGGGAATGCTGGCCTTCTGCCAGTTCGCCTGCACATTCTGGATATAATAGATCGCCTGCTCATTGCGTTGATTAGCGACGACGATCTTAACGATCCCGGGATAAGCGCCGTCCATGCCGCGCAGCGAGACATTCAAGACCTTGTATTTGGAAACATCCTTATTCGGGATCCTTATCGAGAACGTTTTTGTCGCCGGATAAGGGTCATCAAGGTCATAGACGATACGGATCGGATTATTATTAAGAGCGTAAAATACCTGGGACTTAAAGTCCGCCCGGCGCGTCAGGAAAGCCGTGAACCCATACACCGTCGAGATCGTGATCACCGCGGTGATGACGATATTGATCACCAAGAGCGAACGGTTGATCGGCTTGGGCTTGCTTTTCTTGGGCGCCGCGTTCTCACGCTTGCCTAAATAGACCTTGGCAAGGTGGTCATATATCTCGTCACGGGTCATGCCGCTCCCTGCTCCCGATAACATTCTAAATACTGTGATGTTAATGATTTATATTTCATTAATTATCATAACAAAGAAAATTCAAATGAAAATAATTATATAAAAAATTTTTAACAGGATCTTAATACGTTTATGGCGCGAATGATCACCGACGAGGAAAACAAAAACCCCCGTTCAACTTCGAACGGGGGTTTTTGAGAAAAACCACTTGCCATCTGGAATTAGAACTTCACCCCAAGACTGGCAATAGCCTGGCTGGCATTATCGTTATTGTTCCTTGAGAAAACAGAACCTGGAACGAACCAACCTAAGCTCAAACCGAACGTAACATCTTCGGTGTAATTGTAGGTTAAATTAACATCAGTTTCATTACCGATGCTATAGTTGCTGCTCTTGTACGTCGAAGGTGACGCGGTAAACCCATTACCATCGGGTTGTAATAACACCAATGGGTTGGCAGCGGTATAAGCATCTGCTGCCCAGAGCCCGCTCCAGGTAACACCTGCGGTCACATCTTCCAAGGGGCTTACTGAACCACCGACGGAAACGATGTGCTCATTGGAGAATGGGAACAATTCACGGTAGATCGTACCGGCGCCCTGGATCGTATTGAACTCATCCCAAGCATTATAATGCTTGGCAGAGTAGTAAGGATCATTGCTGTAGTTCTGAGCAGAATTCCTATCACCGGAAGCATAGGTGTAAGAAGCATTCACTGTCGGTTTGTATTTTTCTAAAACCGGCAATGCATAGCTGGCCAAAAGCTGGGCAGCCATTGCTCCACGATGTTCTGCTTGCTGAGCTCCTGTCAGCGTATTAACAATTGGATTTTGACCTAACTCAAACGCAACTTCACCCTGAACATTCAATCCCTTAATAGGATTGGTGCTGGCACGCAAGCCTGGGACAAATAAGGTACTACCCTTATTAGTAACACCAGTAAAACCAGATACGCCAGGTGAAGTAACGCCGCCATTAATAGAATCATTAAGACCATTACCATTGATCCTGACAAACATATATTGCTCAACTACCGTGCTCCAGGGATCGCTTAATTGATAATTAGCGTTATACCCGTAAACATCGGAAGTCTGTTTGCTCAGATCAACACCAGCAGAAAGACCTTGGATTGAATTCAAGGACTGATAGTTCTTGAAATAGAACATATCAATGGTCAATGGCTTATAATCCAAGATAGCCTTAACACCATCATAGGCTGTTCTCAGATTAATCTCCTGGAAAATGTTGGCCAAATTGCCACCTGAGGCATTGATCGGACCACCATCGCCCATGACAAGACCATTACCATAATTGAACACCTGACGACCAATAGTCAAGGTGAGCGGTGAATACAAAAACTCACGCAAGGTGATAGACGCCAAATACAACTGGACGTTGGTATCATTGGCGTAACTTGTCGCGGGACCAGCAGCGGGATTATCGCTACTGTTTTCACCATTCCAGGCGCGTTCATTAATCAAACCAACCGTGGTGGAAACATTATCGCTAAGATCAGCGTCCACGCGTAAGCGGGTTTGGGTAATGAATACGTTCTGTTTGGAAAGGCCAACCGGATTACCTACATCATTCCCTGTAGCCCCTGACCCAGTATAGCCTAAGTCTAAACGATGGTCATAAATAAACGAAGTAGTGATGTCGCCGCTGACTTTCACGTTTTGAATAGCCGCGAAAGCCGGTGAAGCCAACACTACCATAAGTGCTGCAACTAATAATTTTTTCATTTTTTCTCCCAAGAATTTAAGGAAAAGTTATATGTAAATATATCTAGGTGTCTATTGGCCTAGGAATATGACGATAATAGACCCCAAATGATGATCTCTAACCGTTTTTATCACATCCCTCCTTTCGCGGTCAAGCTTGAAATCACCAGGGTGTAATTTGACAGGAAAACAAAAAAGGAAAACGCTTTCCTGTCAAGATGTGGATATTTTGCCATGACCAAAAGCTCATGTCAAGAAAATTTAAGAAAATTTTAATAGAGGAATGAAATTTACGTAGGGGCGGACCTTGTGTCCGCCCGATTGAGAGGGCAAAACCTTTGAAATTACTAGGCTTTTGGGCTCTGATCACCGCTATGATGCTTGATATCGTGACCTTCCACTATATATACGACCTCTTCCGCGATATTCGTAGAAAGGTCCGCGATCCTTTCCAGGTTATGGGCGATGCGCATGAGCGCCAAGGCCCGGGGAATATTGTCTTTTTTGCCTCGCATGACCCCGATCAAATCCTTGAGGATCTTGTCCCCGGCTTCATCCACGATATCATCCCGGTCACAGACAGCCTTGGCCAGCTTCACGTCCTCATTGACAAAGGCATTGATCCCATCCTTCATCATGGCCACTGTATTTTCACCCATGACGCGAAGGTCATCATAAGAGCCTAAAAAGGGGTTGGCGATCAAATAAAGGCCGCTTTCGGAGATATTGACCGCGTGATCAGCCATGCGTTCCAAGTCCTTGTTCATCTTAATGATCATAATGACCAAACGAAGGTCCCGGGCCACCGGCTCGAACTGGGCAACGGTTTGGACGCATAATTCATCAATGGAGCGGTCATACGCATTGACCCGGGGTTCCTGATGCTTGACCACTTGGTAGAGCATATCAGGGTTTTTTTCCAAAAGCCCCCGCATACTGCGGCTGATCATGTCCTCGACCAAACCGGCATCCTGGATCAATAAATGCTTTAATTCCATTATTTTCTCTCTTAACATGCGCTCTCCTGTTTTTAACCGAACCGGCCTGTAATGTAATCTTCTGTTATCTTATTCGACGGATTCGTGAAGAAATCCGTGGTTTGACTGTATTCGATGATCTGCCCATGCATCAAAAAGGCTGTTTTATCCGAAACCCTGGCGGCTTGCTGCATATTGTGGGTGACGATCACGATCGTATACTCATCTTTTAAGGTGCCCATCAACTCCTCGATACGGGCAGTGGCGATCGGGTCCAGGGCCGAGCAAGGTTCGTCCATCAGGATGATCTCAGGATCAACCGCGATGGCGCGGGCAATACAAAGCCGCTGCTGCTGGCCGCCGGAAAGAGACATGGCACTTTTGCCTAAATGGTCCTTGACCTCGTCCCATAAAGCCGCGCGCCTAAGACTTTTTTCAACTGTTTCGCTTAGGATCCGATGGTCTTTGATGCCAACGATCTTAAGGCCGTAGGCTATATTATCATAAATTGACTTGGGGAAGGGTGTCGATTTTTGAAAAACCATGCCAACCTTACGACGCAAGCTTACCACATCCACATTTTTATCATAAATATCATCCCCGTTGACTAAAACCTTGCCTTCCACCCGGGTGAAAGGAATAAGGTCATTCATCCGGTTAAAAACACGGATCAAGGTGGATTTTCCACAACCCGATGGCCCTATCATAGCCACGATCGAGTTTGGCTCAACATTCAAAGAAACATTCTTTAAGGAATGAAGATCGCCGTAATAGAAATTAAGATCCTTAACCTGAATACTGCCTTTAAGGTCCATTTTTACTTCCCTCTTGTCCATTGGTTGCGGCGCATCACATAGAATTGGGCCCAACCATTGATCATTAAGACCATTAAAATAAGTACGATCGCCCCACCCCATGCCTGACGGTGCCAATCATCAAAAGGCGATATGGCATAAGCAAAAACCTGTAAGGGCAATGCCGCGATAGGCTGGGTCAAGGAATGCTGCCAGTAATGGTTACCGAATGCTGTAAATAAAAGCGGTGCTGTTTCTCCGGCCACCCTTGCCAGGGACACCATCACCCCGGTCATAATACCTGTCAAGGCGGCGGGAACTATAATTTCCATGGTGACCCGCCATTTGGGCACTCCTAAAGCCAGTCCAGCTTCCCTAAGTTGGGAAGGCACCATTTTCACAAATTGTTCACTGGTGCGTGAAATCATCGGTATCATCATGATCCCTAATGCAAATCCTCCGGAAAGGGCTGAAAACCCCTTCATCGGCAAAACACAAACAATATAAGCAAAAATCCCATAAACAATGGACGGAATTCCATTCATAACATCCGCCATAAAGCGGACGGTATGCGCAAATTTCAGGTCAGCGTATTCACTCAAATAAATCCCTGCCCCAAGGCCGATCGGCACACCTACACAGACGGCAAGCCCCAACAAGGTGAAGGTGCCCACGATCGCATTGGCCATGCCCCCGCCCTTTTCACCGACAGGTTTAGGTAAATTAATAAAAAAATCCAGATTTAGCGAAGATATGCCCTGGATGAACAAATGGCCCAGGATAATAAAAAGTATGACAAGCACACCAAAAGCACATAAGGACAAAATATAGACCATGGCCTTGTCCCAGATCGCCCGTCGGGTCCGTGTCCGCTCAAAAGATGCGTGGATCGCTGCTTTCATTTGATCACATTCCCAGGCCCTTTGGTCACTGACCAGATCAACAGCCGGGCCAATATATTAACAACAATGGAAACCAGAAACAAGACCAAGCCTATTTCGATCAAGGCTGACAAATACATGTTGGTGTCAGCTTCGGCAAATTCATTGGCAAGCACACTGGCCAGTGTATAGCCCGGAGAAAATAAAGAAGGACTGATCACGACATTATTGCCGATGATCATGGTCACCGCCATTGTCTCCCCGATGGCGCGACCCAAAGCCAGGACAACGGCCCCCAAAATGCCCACTCTACCGTAACTTAAAACAATGTCCCAGATCGCCTCCCACTTGGTAGCTCCTAAGGCAAAGGCGCTTTCCTTATAGACGGACGGAACAGCTAAAATAACCTCCCGTGAAACTGAAATAATAAAAGGGACAATGATAATGGCTAAAATTATACTAGCCGCCAGAAAACCTACCCCATAATTGGGCCCCTGAAAAAAAGGCAAGAAACCAAAATATTTCCCTAAAAACGGCTGAAGAATATTGCGCATAAAGGGCACTAAAACAAAGATACCCCAAAGCCCATAAATAACACTGGGAATAGCAGCCAAAAGATCTACCAGGATGGATATACCCTTAGATATATTAGGCGGCGCATATTCGGCTAAGTAGATAGCTGCCCCAACTCCGATCGGAACAGCGATCATTAGTGCCACCAGAGAAGTAACAAGAGTACCGAAAATAAATGGCAGGGCACCAAAATTTTCAGCTACAGGGTCCCAGACACGGCTGAATAAAAAACCGATCCCGAATTTATTTAAAGACGGCAGTGATGCATTGACCAATTGAAAAAAAATACCAGCGACCAGTATCAGGATGGAGATGGGAAAAACCGCCAATACTCTCCTGAAAACAATGTCGCTGGTATCTTGTCTCATAGAATTGTACGGGCGGACACAAGGTCCGCCCCTACGTTTTAAAACCGATAATTCATTATGTCTTAATATTTCACTTGGTCAAGTTTCTTTTGGATCATTTCAACGACATTAGCCGGAAGCGGCGCGTAATCCAAATCTTGAGCGTATTTCTGACCATCAGTGATCGCCCATTTGATAAAATCCACAATGGCCTTTCCCTTAACAGGATCATCCATATGCTTATAGATCAAAAGCCAGGTGAAACTGGCGATCGGATACGCCCCAGGGTTAGGACTATTGACGACTGATGCCCTGAAATCCTCAGGGATCACAGCCCCATCAGCGGCTTTAGATGTACTGTCCAAGGTTGGTTCAATATATGCCCCGCTTTGATTCTTCATAAAAGCATATGTTAAGTTATTTTGTTTAGCATATGCCAATTCAACATAACCGATACTGCCGGGTGTCTGTTTGAGCAAACCGGCTACACCTTCATTGCCTTTTCCGCCTAAACCAATAGGCCAATCAACGGAGGTGCCTTTGCCAACCTTCCCGTGCCAAGCACTGCTGACCTTGCTTAAATAATCAGTGAAGATATACGATGTCCCGCTGCCATCAGAACGATGCGCAATGATGATGGATGTAGAAGGAAGATTGACCCCGGGATTTTGTTCAGTGATACGGGGATCATTCCACTGGGTGATCTTGCCTAAATAAATATCAGCCAACACATCGCCGCTTAACTTGAGGCCCTTATCTACTCCGGGGATATTATAAGCAATGACAACCGCTCCCATGACTGTCGGGATATGGTAGATACGTCCGGGTGCAGATGTCATTTGGTCCATGGTCATAGGACCATCGGAAGCCCCGAAATCCACGGTTTTGGCTGTGATCTGCTTGATGCCGCCGCCTGAACCGATAGATTGATAATTAAACATGACACCGGGATTGGCCTTGCCATATTCATCGAACCATTTGGAATAGATCGGATATGGGAAAGTCGCCCCTGCCCCATTAATAAGGACTGCATCCGCAAAGGCAAAGGATGTCATCATTGCCATTGCTGTTATTAAGGCCAAAATTTTTTTCATATTGATCCCCTTTCTTTCTCTAAATATGTCAACATGTCATTCCCGCGAAAGCGGGAATCCATTAAATCTTAAAACTTAAAATTCAAATCCATTTGATACAAGCTTTCCGGACCTGAATGGCTGAAAGCTGACGTCGGAGTTAAAGTACTTACCGTAGTATAATCTTTAAATATGTTGGTTCGGAAATAGGACATAGTAAACCAGACATTTTTAGCTAAACCAATGTCCAGCTGTGTACGCCAGCCTTTGGTATTGGTATCGCCGGAATAAAAATCGTCATCCGGAAAGATATCAAGCCAGGAGTCTCTTTCAAGGGTTTTATAATAAGATTGGATCTTCCAGGTACCCCAGCCATTAATAGCGGAGTTACCCATATAAGCACCCATTTCCCAAGCTTTATTCTGATCATCCCCGGTATCTTGATTTTCAGCATAATCACCAAAAACACCGATCTGAGCGATATAAGGATGAGGCAGATAATCAGGAGTTGGAATATTATCCAATAATTCTCCGAGCGGATCATTCATACCGAATTCCGCACCAACTACGATCACATCCCTGAAATTATATTTAAGTGCTGCAGATCCTGAAGCACTTTGGGCTGCTGTTATTTGTGTATTAGTCCCTAAAGACTGACCAAAAACAAGGTGGGATGGATTGTTAACATCATACCAGGAAGCTGCTGCCTTATAATAAATCTTGTCAGTCAGATTTCCTTTAGCCCCACCTTGAAGAACCATCATAAATGGATCTGTTTTTGTACCATTGGTAGGGGTGGCATCATGAAGATCAAATACATCAGCCTGGACCCAAGGAGTAACATAATCATTGATCTTCTTTTGAAGTTGAAGTGAACCGCCTTCAGGGGTGATATCCGGATCCCAGAAGAAACTGGCATTAGCAGGCTCCCAAATAGGATTATCCATTTTACCAACTTCAGCGGTGATCATGCTATTAGGTGTATAAACAGCATAGGCCTTGTTCAGGATCAAGGACGGCTTGCCAAAACTGTCTGAGAATGTAGCGTTATCCTTGTTGGTACTTGTACTGCCGCCAAGGGTATAATTATTGCTGCGGGCAGTACCGCCATCGGTTGCGATACCGACAACGACCTTGAATTGATCATTGATCTGGTCTTCAAAATTGATACGGGCACGGATACGGGCACGATTTTGGTGAAGGTTTCTGGTCCCAAAACCGGTTCCTGTTGTCGGTGAAGAACCTAAATCACCTCCAGGAATTTTTCTTTCCTGAATTTGGTCACGGAAACGGAAATCACCGGTAAGTTTTATGTTATTGACCCAATCCGGGAGCATGCTCTTAAATGTGGATTGTTGAGATGCTTGCTCGTTCTGGGATATCTCACCCTTGAGCTGGGCAGCATCCTGTTGGGTCAAGATCCCCTTATCCTCTAATTTCTGGATAAGCGAATCCACTGAGCTCGCGGCAAAACCCATGGCTTGCCAACTAAAGATCATTGCGGCGGTTAAAGTTAATACGAGTTTTTTCATGATCCCTCCTCTTTGGGTTTTAAATTAACGCACTAATTATGAGTTGTGATTATTAAGATAATATTAAGGACATATTAAGAGTTAGGACGCATCAAAAGCCTTTAAAATCAGGGCTTTATTCCCCTGCTTTAATAGATAGTAACGATGATTTAATTATAGGCAGCGAATATAAAGAGGAAATAAAGGAAGAGTTAAGCTTTAGCGGGAAGTTTTGGTATTTAAAGCATGAAAGGCAACAGCCCTATTGATATAAGCATCCTCATACTTAGGGTCTAAATGAATCACTTTACTGTAATCAGCAATCGCTTGGATCAGGTCCCCTTGAACATAAAACCCAAGGCCCCGGTTATAATAAGCATCCGCATAGTTTGGGTCAATTTCAATAGCTTTGTTATAATCAGCCATTGCCTGGGAGACCTTCCTTTGATGGAAATTAAGTATACCCCGATTGTTATAGGCCTGCGCATAATTGGGATTGATCGCAATGGCCCTGTTAAAATCCGCCATTGCCTCAGCGGCCTTCCCCAGGCGAGAATTAAGAATGCCGCGATTATTATAAAATTCTTCATGATCAGGGTTGATTTCAATAGCATTGTTTAGATCAGCCGCCGATTGAACTAAATTACCTTGATCATAAAAAACCAGTCCTCGATTGTAATACGCATGCGCATCGTAAGGCTTTAAATCTAATGCCTTGTTATAATCAGCAAGCGCCTGAGTGTTTTTGCCCAGATGAAAATATAGAATGCCCCTGTCATTATACACATCCGCATCACGGGGGTTTAATTCAATGGCTTTGTTAAAATCAACGATCGCTTGAGAAGAGTTGCCTTCTCTATTATAGGCATTAGCCCTATTGACATAGGCATTCTCAAATTTAGGGTCTATTTCAATGGCCCGTTTTAAATTGCTGATAGCTCCCTCGTAATCGCCTTTATTATATAAAGCAAGTCCAAGGCCATTGTACCCGATTGCTTTACGCGGAGACTTACTGACCACATCACCCCATAACGTACGATCATCCATCCATACTTTATTTCTCTGATAAGTCAACATGGAATAGCAAACGATGATAATTGCCAGGCCAATAACCATTGCTTTAAAATTCTTCTTCCCTATAAGATAGTACCCGCTGCTAACCAAAAACAAACTATATCCCACCATAGGCAAATAAAGCCTATGTTCAAATATCACGTCTTTTTGGGGTAAAAAGCTTGATTCAGGCAAAAGGGTCAGGAAAAACCAAAGGATTGAAAATGAAACTAATCTATATTTCAAAAATAAACGCTTGGTAAGAATAAAAATAGCGCCCAAGAATAAAAAGCTGGCTAACAGCGGTAATTCAAAAATACTTTTAAAAATGGGATAATCATATTCCAGGTTTTGATTGAACGGCAAAATAACTAATCGGATATAGGTCACAACTACCCTGCCTTGGGTCAATAAATATTGCAAAGGAGAAATCCCTCCGGACCCACCAACAACATTTTGAAATTCTTGATACCTCGCTTGGCCCATGTGGGTCAAGAGCATTGTCACGGGAATAATTAATAAGGTAAACAAGAAGGGTAAAAAATATTTAATACCCTGCTTTACTTTAAAAAAACTAAATTCATAAAGTACTATCATCAATGGCAAGGTTATTACATTTTCCTTGGTGAACATGGCCATGATAGCTGTTACTACGGCGCCAATATAATAATATTTGGAGTTGATACCTTGCAATAACCTTGATCTAACATAAAGGCATAAAGACGCCAGATAAAATAAGGCCGCCATCGACGCGGCCCTTTGCCAAATATACGTTACTGCTTCGGTCTGGACAGGATGGCTTACAAATACCAGCCCTGCCAATAATGAAATTAAATTGGCATGCCGGGTGATCTTCTCCTCTTTCATCACCGGTGTCGAGAAAGTTAACAAAGCCAGCCAGTAAACTAAAAAGGCCGCGCTCACATGAACGGCCAAATTAAAAAGATGATAGCCGAATACATGAAGCTGACCAAAATGATAATTTAAAGCAAGGGAAAGAAAGGTGATAAAACGGCAAGGACAATATTCCCAAATATTGGACAGATCATGAATGTTCTTTATAAACGGATTATTAACAAAGGCGGTTATATCATCAAAATGAAAGGAACAATGAAAAGAATTTAAATAAGCCAAAATCCCTGTACATGAAATTATAATTATTGAAAGCATCAAGTGATCAGGTATTTAAAGATAGTGGATAGAATATATAGGCAGACCAGGCCTGCCTAAGGCTTTATCAATTCACGGCTTCCAGCAGATGTGTGTGTTATAAATCTTTATATTTCTAAGACTCTGGCAAATACGGCCCACCTATTTCATTCCACCTGCCCAAATTGATCCTATAAATAAATTAGCAAAGGCCTTCAAAATAAGCCCTTCAAAATTGTTGGATTTTTAAGACGAGAAAGAAATCTTTAAATTCTTACGGAATGCCCTGGCAATTTTAGCCAATGTCCTGACGTTGAAACTTTCATATTCCCCGCTCTCATACCTTGCAATGGCCGTCCGGCTCGTATTCACCTTTTTAGCAAGCTCCAACTGGCTCATCTTTGCCTTATGTCTTAGCTCGGCAATTTGTTCTCCAATACTTAATTGTGTAGCAACCTCATCATAGATGGCCTTGAATTTAGGGTCTTCCATTTTCTTATCAAAGATTGATTTTTGCATTTTTAATTACTCCTTATGGATATTGTTTCTTTATATTTATGGCTTTCTCAAGTTCTCCGCGGTCAAGTTTTTGTTTCTTTTTGGGATGCGCTGAAATAATAATTATTTTCTTTCCTGTAAAAAAGAAACAAAAGAAACGCTCACTTCTTGGCTTAAAACAATATATTTTATTCTTCTTGTCTTCAATACGAAATTTAGTTTCATCGTAAAGGCTGCCTGTATCAGAAATTACTTTTGCGAAGAACAATAGGCTTGACTGCGTTTGATAATCACAAGCCTCAAAATAATCATGAACACTTGAAAATTGGTTAGTTTCAGCATGGAAATATACTGAATAATGTTGCCCTGAATACAAAATAAATTTTTCGTGATCATTATACATTATTCTTTTCCATCCCTAATTAAATGTATCATATTTGAGACATAGCGTCAAGCCTAACAAAATAAAAACCAGCCTCTAAACGAAGTACATGGGCGGCCAAGAAGTTGGAGAGATCAGGAAATAAGGTATTTAAGGATAGTGTGACGGGTGAGGATGCCGCAGGGATGATTATGGTCATCGACAATGGGGATACAGCCGAATTTGTAGAGGATCGTTGCCTGGATCGCTTCATAAATGGTGTTCTCAGGTTTTAGGGTGAATGGCTTGGGTACCATGACCTTCATCAGCACAAATTCATTCAATTCGTCATCATCATAAAACCAGGTGCCGTCTTCCAATCGCCGGGGTGAATGGATCTGATAAAGGTCACGCTGGCTGATAATGCCGACAATACTGCCGGTTGAATCGACCACCGGCAAATGCCTGATATCGTATAAAGCGATCTTCTCCTGTACTACAGCAAAAGGATCGGTCTCCTTGACGGTGATGACAGGCGAGGCCATGACATCCGCGATCTTGGTGTCCATGAGGAATTGCTTGATGGTTGATTTGGGGACCGGCATTATTCAAGATTGTAACATAGAAAACATTACAACAAAACACAGAACTAAGTTTGTTTATGTTAAAATGATTCTGATATGTTAGACCAAATGAGCTTAATCTATTGGACGTCGCTGACCGGTATTATCAGCTGTTTGGTCACGGGTTTAGGGGCCATCCCTGTCCATTTTATCAAGAACGACTCAAAAATGATGCGGGCCCTTTCTTCCGCGTTCTCTTCGGGCATGATGCTTTCGGTGGCGGTCTTTTCCCTGGCGCAGGAAGGGATCTCATTCAAGTCCAAATACCCTTTAGCGCCTTACGAAGTGATCATAGGACTTTTGTTGGGTGCCGGGTTTTTATGGTGGGCTTCCCGGTTTGTCAAACACCATCATATTGAAGATCACCACATGAGCCAAGGGGTCTCCCAAAAAGGCATCCTTCTTTTTGTGGCGATGTTCATCCATTCCATCCCTGAAGGCGTTGCCATTGGTGTCAGTTTTGCCACCGGTAATTTCCATTTCGGGCTTATCATGGCCATTGCCATCTGTGTCCACAATATACCCGAAGGTATAGCCGTCTCACTCCCCTTAAAAAAAGACGGAGCATCAACGCTCAAATGCGCCTGGGCTTCCATCCTCACCAGTTTGCCGCAGCCTCTTTTAGCCACACCGGCCGCGCTGTTGGGCTGTTATTTTGAACCGGTGCTGGGACTCGGATTGGGATTTGCCGGGGGTGCGATTATTTATCTGGTGATCGCGGAAATGATACCGGATGCGATCGAAGAAGGCGGAAATGTTTTGACCGCATGGGGCGTTATGCTTGGGCTTTGCACCATGCTCTTGATCACCAATCTGATCGACTTGATCCCTACCCCTTAATTATTGGACGGTGGCCACGATAGGCATGGCGGAAGCAGGGGCTTTTTCAACATTCAGGACCTTCACCTTGAAGACCAAGGTCTTGCCTGCCATGGGGTGATTGAAATCGATCGTTACCTTATCGTCCTTAACAGCAAAAACCTTCACCGGAAATCTCATCCCATTGGGGGTCGTTACCCATAAGGTGGCCCCAACCTTAGCTTCAAAACCATTTTTAGGCAGGGAACTTTTGGGATATTCTTTATAAGCTTTTGGGTTCACTTCGCCATAAGCATCTTTAGGGGCAACCGTGATGGTCTTTTCTTCGTTCACCCGCATGCCGTTTAACTGAGCTTCCAGACCGGGGATGATCTCATGGGTGCCTGCCACATAACTCAAAGGTGTTTTGCCTTTCGAAGTCTCAACCTGGACATTATCAACGGTCAGGGTGTAATCTAAAGTCACTTTCTTACCAGGCCCCACGATCGCGTCATCGGCGTAAGCTGAAAGATTGAACATCCCAACGGCTATTAAGATAGTATTGGCTAACAAGAAATTTTTCATAAGGCCCTTTCTATTAAGTTGAAAAACAATGATTTGCATTGTAACGCAGGATCGATAGGTTGACCATTTTCTTTATTTAAAATCTTTTTTTATACTGCATATAGATCTGGGTGTCTGCTTGCGGCCTGACGACTTGAGTGCTTTGGGCGGGATAATTGTCCTGAGGCATGACTTCCTGGGAGATATTAAGGCTCATATAATCATTCATATCCATCTCCCCGTTGATCTTACGGGAATAGTAAATATTCGTCTCTCCGGGGGCCGTGGGCATCGGGTCCATTTCCGCACCAAGCTTTAAATTATCCGTCAATTTGGTCTTCATCCCGATCTGCTGCTGTTCGTTGTTGCCCTGGAAGGAATAATTCAGGAAATTCTGGGCCAGATCGCTCGAGGATGACGTATTGAAGGGAGAAGTTGAAAAAGCAACGGCATTACCACTAAAGAGCACATTGAGCGCATCTTCAGAGTTCATGGGCGGGTCTGAGCTCACAATCATTTGCGGATGGTCAATACTCCCCTTGATCGTCAAATGAAAATCCATATCCTCGACCTTGGCCCCTAAATTGATATCTAAATTGGCTTTCATCACATCTCCTTGAAAAACAAATTTACTTTTTTGTAATTCAAGGTCTTTCTGGTGGACATTGACAGTACCGGAATCAACGAACACGATCCCCTTCATCTGAAATTGATGGGCATCAGGCGATAAGATCAAATCCACCCTTGAAATGCCCTCTGACAAGTAAACAGACTGGTATCTGATGCCGTCCAATAAGAACGAACCTTTGACCCTGGGATAGTTCAACGGCCCTTGAAGGGTAAGGTCAACATCAGACAAATACCCGCGTAAATATTTTTGGAT
Organism: uncultured Planctomycetales bacterium; assembly: GCA_964487685.1. Classification (GTDB taxonomy): domain Bacteria; phylum Omnitrophota; class Gorgyraeia; order Zapsychrales; family Fredricksoniimonadaceae; genus JABDGZ01. The sequence goes on along the minus strand of CAZASA010000014.1, from coordinate 14,504 downwards.
GTCCTTACTGGTCCAATTTTGGCTTATTTCATGGATATCCACGGACTTGGCATAAAGGTCGCCTTTGATCTGGCCTGCGCAGAGCTCTCCGGTAAATACGATCGGATCGCTATCAGGCAAAAATATACGCGCATTAAAGATATTCAAGTCATAATGAGGCAAGTCCCATAAAGGCAGGCGGACATGGACTTCCTGTATGCGCAAAACGGCATCCGGAAAAAAATAAAGGCCCTTGATGATAACGTTCTTGAGGGTAATCCCTTGATGAAGACTGCCCTCAAAATAACCCACATGCATCTGGCCTACTGTCGTGAACTTTTGCTTGAAATACCGTAATAATAATTTTCCGCCCAACGGTGATACGACCAAATAAGCAAAACTCGCTCCAAAGAGCAGAATAAAGATAAATACCGTCAATAAAAATGCTTTTATTAGACTTCCGATTTTAAACATAGAGAATAACCTGATGTCATGCCCCGCTGGGAAAGGCCGAACTTATTTGAGAGTATTGATGCTGGACATGATCTCAATGATGCCTCGTCTTACCATCATAACACCGATGGCAGCCAAAAGCAGCATCATGACCTTGGACAATGCGCGGGAACCGGCGGACCCTAACAAACTCATCAACTTGTCTGAAAATGTAAAAACTATGCCTACAATGGCAATATTGAGGAACAACGCAATCAAGGTGATCGCAAGGCCATGGACACTCACCAGCATCAAAGAAATGGTCAAGACAGCCGGGCCTACGACCAAGGGTGTGCCGATGGGAACAGCACCTAATTCTGAAGCTGAACCCCGGCGGGACCTTCCCTGTGTTGTCAGGTCCACCATCGCCAGGCAAAACAGGATCACCCCTCCGGCTACCATAAAATCCCCCATGGTAATGCCTAATAATTGGAAGATCACCTTCCCTAATAGAATAAAACCAACAGCTACCAGGGTGGCGGTGATCAAGGATTGGACAATGATATCACGTTTTTCTTGAGGGTTTAGCCCATGGGTCAACGATGTAAAAATGGGTAATATACCGATAGGATCAACGGTAAAGAACATGGGGATAAAGACCAGGAGGATCTCATTTAACATTGATCAGTGGATTCCCGCTTTCGCGGGAATGACATAAAGTTTATAATTGTGGGCCGGCCTTGATCAACTCACGGCCATGAGGCGTATTTGTAAATAGTTTAAAATTCTCAATGAACAGTCCCCCCAATTTACGCAAGGAAGCATCATAGGCATCTTTATCAGCCCAAATCTGACGGGGATTCAATATCTTATCATCCATCCCATTGATATGTTTCGGGATTTGAAAATTGAAAACAGGCAAAGTCTCATACCCGCCTTGATCAATGGAGCCATCCAAAATAGCATCGATGGTCAGGCGATTGTCTTTTAACGCAATGCGATGACCAACGCCATAAGGTCCCTCGATCCAGCCGGTATTAAGAAGATACGCGGATGAATGATGCTCCTCCATCTTTTGGGCCAGGATCTTGGCATACATGGTGGGATGCACCATTAAGAACGCTTTGCCAAAACAGGCGGAAAAAGTGGCTTGCGGTTCCTTGACACCCAGCTCCGTACCGGCAACCTTGGCGGTGTAACCGCTCAAATAATGATACATCGCCTGTTCCTTGGTCAGTTTAGACACCGGCGGAAATACTCCGTAGGCATCACAGGCCAGGAAAATGATCTTGGACGGATGGCCGCCTTTGGAAGGCGGCTTGACGATATTTTTAATATGATCGATGGGATAAGAGACCCTGGTATTTTCTGTCTTTTTCGCCGAGGCAAAATCAATATGGCCTGCATTGTCTATCACCACATTCTCAAGCAAGGCATCGCGCCTGATGGCGGCATATACTTCTTCCTCACGCTCAGGGGTCAACCCGATGCATTTGGCGTAACACCCGCCTTCAAAATTAAAAACCCCGTCATTGTCCCAGCCATGTTCATCGTCGCCGATAAGGGCGCGTTTAGGATCGGTTGATAAGGTGGTCTTGCCGGTCCCGGAAAGGCCGAAAAATAAAGCGGTGTCCTTGTCCTTACCCATATTCGCTGAACAGTGGAATGAACCGATACCCTTGAGGGGCAGGAAATAATTCATGATGGAAAAAATACCTTTTTTCATCTCCCCGCCGTACCATGTGCCGCCAATGACTGTCATGCGTTCGGCGATATTAAAGGCCACAAAGGCTTCTGAACGCAGGCCATACTTGGCAAAATCAGTACAGGTGGTCTTGCAGGCATTAAGGATGGTCCAATCCGGCTTAAAATCCTTTAATTCCGCGGCAGAAGGAATGATGAACATGTTCTTGAAAAAATGCGCCATCCAGGCAACTTCCGTCACTAAACGCACGTTGATCCGGGTGTCCTTATTGGCCCCGCAAAACCCGTCCATCACATATAATTTCTTGGCGCTTAATTGTTTGACCGAAAGGTCTTTTAAATGCTCCCAGGTTTCTTTATTGATAGGTTTATTGTCAGAACCCGAAGATTTGCCATCCGCCCACCAGACAGTGTCCTTGGTGGTATCATCCATGACGATATACTTGTCCTTGGGCGAGCGTCCGGTAAATTTCCCCGTGTCCACGGCCACTGCCCCGAGCGTTGAGACTGTTCCCTTTTCAAAACCTTGTAATTGAGGATCGGTCTCGTGAGCATATAATTCATCAAAAGACAAATTATGATGAAGCTCTGTCGGGCCTAATTCTTCCATCATTCCAGTTTCTAAATTGTTTACAGGAGTCATACGGGTTATACGGACCTTAAATGCATCTTTGGATACTTTTGAGCAATGATGCGGGTTGGAAGGGTTTTAATAAATATTCTCTGGCGCCGGCAACTTTATCCACGTCTGCCAGGCTTTCCTTGGCTGTCAAAACAATGATGGGGATCTGCTGGCCGCCTTCGATCTTTTTCTTCTCAGCGACGAACTCATATCCGTTCATCATCGGCATGGCCAGGTCAAGGATGATCAAGTGCGGGTTCATCTTCAATTTTTGGATACCTTCTTCACCGTCAGCAGCAACGATCACATCAAAACCCTGGGATTTCAGGAAAGGTTCGACGTTTCTCACCATGGTCATATCATCATCAATGATCAAAATTTTCTTGGCCATCTCGATCCTGGTCTTCCATTTCGGGATCATGTCCAGAGCCACCATCTCAATGACCAAACGCTTGGTGCCTTCAACATCAAAACTGATCTCATATTTCTCGGTCAATTCCTGCGGGATACCGACGCCATTAGGGGCGGAATTGATATAGCTATCGAAAGGCGACATCATAAGGTCTTTATAGCCCAGTGTGGCCAATTCTCTTTTATACTGCCCGGCAATAACGTTGGCAAGGGTACCGCAACCGTCTTTGCATTCATCGTCGTCATCGGAATCAATATAGGGATATTGCATCAAACGCAAGAATTCCGGAAGGAATTTTTGTTCCACATAGATGATCAGCGTCACCATGAATTCCTGGCGTTCCAGGTCCTCGTCATTAGCGGCGAACTGGAGCACGGAAAAAACAGTGGTCGTATTGAACTTCTCCATGGCATCGACCCGCATCTTATGGGCAAACTGGGTAATGAGCTTTTTCTCCATTTTCGGCTCATCGGAAAAGGTCGTCTTCGACTTATCGTAAAATATTTTTTTCATGGCCGCGGAAAGGGCCAGGGCCAGGGTAAATGAACTTTCCCCGTCAATAGAATAAGACCTCAGATTCATCCTGAGGCTTTCCTGCTGGACGATATCTTTCAGTTTCCTTAAATCCAATAAGCCGATATCTTCGGGCACAGGCACCTCTTGATTAACGTAAAAAAGGCTTTATCGCTGCTAAAAGCTCTTCGGATTTATAAGGTTTGACCAAAAAGCCGGCCAAATTGGGATTGACCTGATAGGCTGCTTTCCTGTTTTCATCTGAACCGGAAGCAGTGACCATGATGATAGGGATCTTTGACAATTCCGGGATCTTGACCATACCGGCCATGACCTCGATACCGGAGAATTTAGGCATTTGCCAATCCAGCAATAGCAGGCATATGTCGGTGTAATTATTGACGAGGGTCTCCATCGCCTGCTCCCCGTCTTCAGCCTGGATGATCTCCTGGGTGATTCCCGACTTCATCAATACCCGGATCATCAACTTTCTGTCCAACAATGAATCATCAACCAAGAATATTTTCATAAAAGGCCCAGTTACTTTGATTTTACGATGAATCCGCTGCTATAGTCTTTACGGATCTCTTCTAACATCTTACGCGCTTCGGCTTCATTCGCGATACCACCGATACGCACCCGGTACCAAACCTTCTTTTCCCCTAATACGCTCATGACCATGAACGCCTGGTAGCCCCTGCTCTTTAAAGCCTGCAGGGACGTCATGGCCCTGTTCTTATCCTGGAAGGAATATACCTGGATGGTAAATCCCTCTTCTTGACCGTCGACCGGACTGGTCACGATCGCCATCGGCGGGATCGGATCAGTTTTAGGGGCATTGAAAATATCATTTAAGACCACCCCTTGATCGCCCTGAGGTTTATTGGAATGCAGGCTCAGGAACAAAATGATCCCGCCTGCAACGATCAAAAGAAAGATCCACCATGTATTTTTAAAAGAATTGCCCATTAATACTTACTTTACTTTGGTACCAACATCCAATCTTTTCTATTGTAGCATAGAAAATAAAATTTTCTCAACTCTTTTCATTCTTGTTTGGGATATTGGCCGCTTAAAACACCCTGGATCATATTCTTGACCTCATCCGAGAAATCCTTGTCCAAGACCCATTCCAGATATTGGGGGTCTTTTTTGGCGATGGATTTTAAGGAATCCTTCCTGGCGTATTTACCAAAGGTCATGTACAGGTCCCCGTTCCACCAGCGGAACTTGCGTTCATTGTCAAAAAATTCACTGGATTGCTTGTAATTGAAATCTTTCAGGCCTTCAATGTCCTCACGGCCGGCCGCGTAGCGCTTTAATTGCTCCTCAAGGATGGACAGGGTCGCCTGGGCGTCGGCCGCGGCGGAATGCGCATCCTTAAGGTCCTGTTTACAATAAAAAGCAAAGGCCGCGGACAAATCCCGGCGTTCGTGCAGATGATAGACCTTTTGGGCATCATAGACTGTACGGTTGGAATAATCGAATTTGATCCCCGCATCGGCAAACTCACGGGCCAATAAAGGCAGGTCAAAACGTTCCACATTAAAACCGCCCAGGTCAGCCCCCTCCAAAAAAGCCAAGACCTTGGCAGCAATACTGCCGAAAGCCGGGGCACCTTTCACATCAGCATCCGTGATCCCGGTCAACTCCGTGACCACGGGAGGGATCGGCATGCAAGGATTGACCTTGGTCAAATAAAGCTCCTGCTTGCCATCAGGCATCAATTTGACCATCCCTACCTCGATGATCCTGTCTTTTTCGATCCATATACCGGTGGTTTCAAGGTCCAGGACCACCAGTGGTTTAGTCAAGTTCATAACAGCACACTTTCTTTAATTAATGATCATGCCGCAGTAAACCTAAATCCAGGATCTTCTGGATCAGGTCTTCAAAGCTGATCCCTGCTTTTAGAGCGGATTGGGCCATCTCATCGATCTTGGCAATACAGGGATTGGCGTTCGGTTCAATGATATAGACCTCACCTGCCTCGGTCACCCGGATATCAAAACGGACATAACTGTCCAGGTCCAGGGCCCGGTAAGCACGTCGGCACACATCATCAATGCTCTTCTGCCAGTTTTCCGGTAATTTGGCCGCGGCCGTGCTTTTGATCCCCCATTTTTTACGGTACGCATCATCCCATTTAGCTTTGTAGGTGGCGATACGCGGCTCTCCCTCAGGCAAGTCTCCGAAGATCATCTCCCTGGGCGGGAGCACGGTGATCTGTTTGTGCCCCAGCACACCCACATATAATTCACGGCCTTCAATATATTCCTCAGCAATAGCATCCATCTGCATATTATCATGGATGAATTTGATCCTCTCGACAAAAGCTTCGGGGCTGTCCACGATGGAGGCCTGTGAAATGCCGCGGGAGGCTTCTTCGCACAAAGGCTTGATCACTGCCGGTAATTTCATCTTGGCGCTGACACCCACACGCTTGCCGCGGTAATACGTATGGAATCGTGATACTTTAATGCGATGGAAGGTGAATATCTTCTTGCTCAATGCCTTATTATTGCAGACGAACATGTTTCCCGATGAGGCCCCTGTATAAGGGATATCCAGGACCTCAAGGACCGCGGCCATGTTCTTTTCCAATTGGGTTTGGTCATTAAAGATCTCCATCATATTAAAGATGATGTCCGGCTTGTTCTCCTTGATCTCTTCGAATAAAGGCGTGATATCATTATAAATGCCCAACAAAGAAACCTCATGGCCTAAACCGAGCAAAGCCTGCTGGACATCTTTTTCCGTGTACATATTGTCCGGATCGGCGAACTCTTCTTTATAATCATAGCCGCGCGGCTTCTGATAGGGGCTGTAGAACAGCATCAATACTTTAAGCTTTCGTTTCATGTCCTTTTTCTCGTACCCCTAAACCAGCCGGTATGAATGTAATTCATTGTCAGGCTTGTCACATAAACGGACAATTGCATCAAGGCAACAGCCTGCGGCTGGGAGACGATCATCCGCAATTGTTTGGCCCTTAAGGTGATATTCTTTAATAGATCACTGATTATATATTTACGCTCACCGGTCGATCGGTCAATACTATTTAAAATATTCTTTGAATGCTTCCTGATCATTTCTTCCGCGGTGATAAGTTCCTTGTTCTTCCGACGGTCTTTCTTAAAAGCCCACCATTCCTCATCCGTCAAGGGAGTGAATATTTTTTTCAGCTGGACATCATGAAAATCAGGAAACTCCTCTTGTTCATGGCTGTATTTCTTTTTGTAATATTTCTCCAGGGTAATGGTCAGGTTCTTCTGGTTCCATAATTTCTTGCCGCGGGCCTTGAGCGGCTTGACGCCTTTGATCGAAGTCATGAGCCCGTCGACATATTGCAATTTTTCCAAGGCTTTCCAACCCTGATAATTCTTGGGCCAGTCAGACCCGGGTGTCAGCCAAACCGCGAAGGTCTCCACAAAATCCTCATCCGGATGATACTGGGCATAAAAACCGTCGAGATGGCGCACAAAGCTTTTGCTGTAGGGCTTGAATTTATAGGTACTGCCGTACTCTTCCTTGGAAGAACCGAACACTTTTTGCCATTGGCGTTTTTTATGCAGGTCATAGGCATATGAAAACGCGTGGCCCGCTTCATGGCGCAAGAGCTGCATGCACCAGGGCTTGCCTTCTCCTTCAGCTTCCAGCATCATGCGCCTCTCAAGCCTGATCAGGGCCGGATGGGCCAGATAAAAAGGGATGCCTATCGCCACTTCCCCCTCGGGGGTCAGCCATTCATCGGCCAGATAACACTCGGGAAAAAAGACCAGGCCCTTGGCCTCAAGCTCGGCGTATAATTCTTTGACACATTCCTCAAGCCAGGTGCCTTCGATGGCAATAGGAAGGTCCATGAGGCGCTTGGAAAGCAATTCTTCCTCGGAAATACTGTCAAGGTCAATGTGCTTGGGTGTCATTGGAATGTTGGCTTTCTAAACGCTTGAGCAATTCTTCAGCCTCTTCGATGATATCAGGTTCGGCTAATTTCAGGGTTTCCATATCTTTCTTAAAACTCCTTAAAGCAGCCATCAGGCGGCGCACGCTTGTGGTCAGGCGGTCTTCGCGCGCCTGTTCGGGATCGACTTGTTTGCGCTCCTTGATGATCGTGGTCAAATCCTTCCTGACCAGGGATGCTTCCCTGCCTTTTTCAAAAATATCTTTGCGCAATTTGGTGTAATCTTCGCGGGTCAATTCTTTCTTCCCGCGGGCAAGGCGCAGGACATCCAGGCCTTCAAAACCAGGGACCTTGGAAGTTTCCCGGGTTTCCGCAAATTCTTTCTTCAGATAAACCGGCTCATCCTGCTCGACGAAAAAGTAGGTCTTCACCAATTTCAGGGCCAAGGGCTTCTTTAAGCCCAGCTCCCGGACCACATAATCCTCAAATTTCTCAAAATCCCAGGAATGATACAACTTATCGCGCCAAACGCTGTAAAGTCCCTGGCCGAGCTTGATCCAGGACAATTTAAAATCCTTGGCATGTTGGGCCAAATGCACGCGAAGCGCCTCAGATTGATCGGTCATTTTCATCAACGAATTCCTTTCTCATGATCAAATAGGTATTTGAAGAACCCGTATTGTAACACAGCTTTTTATTTCAAGATAAAAAGAATTTTTGCCAAAAAAAACAGCTGGAGGGTTTTCCCTTCAGCCGTTTTTATTTACTAGCTTAAGATCCCCGACTAAAACATTCGGGGATGACATATCTGATTTATTATTTCAAATATACTTTCAATTCATCCCAGGTCTTATGGCCTAAAACACCGTCAGCTTTAAGTCCGTGGCTCTTTTGAAAATCAACGATCGCGGCCCTGGTCCCAGAACCCAATCTTCCGTCAACAGAACCGGTATAAACACCGGCGGATTTAAGGGCGCGCTGGATCTGCTCAATGCTGATCTTGACCCGGATGATCTGTGCTTTGCTGCTTGACTCCAAAGTCTTCATCGATTCGCCCTGATCGGCGGATTCGGTTGAGCCTGCAGAGGCTTGGTCAGCTTCGGCGGGTTTGGAACCGTCCACTTTACTGGAAAGGTCCTTGACCTGGTATTGCAAATCCACGATCTCGGCATCCTTGGCCTGGAGATTCTTCTCAAGGTCGGTCATCCGTGATTCCAATTGTTCGTTTTGCGTTTTCATTTGAGTTGAGGCACAACCGCTAAATGCGATCGCTAAAATGAAAAGTGAAACTAACCGCCATTGAATTGAAGTTAACGCATTTGAAACGATAGGGCCTTTAAACACAACTACCTCCTGTTTGTTCTATAGTGCGCCAAAGGTCTAAACGTCCCTAAGGCGGGCATATTTGATTAAGTTGTTATTAACTTAAATATGATACTATTTTAGCACAATGACAGACATGTCCATATTAAAGTTAAATATTTTAAAGCCATGCTAACTTTAGTGGAGTTGGACAGATTCAACCACCAAATGATGAGCATACCCTTCCCCATAAAGGCTATTGAGCAGGGTGATATCATAAGCAAACTTGACGCCGCCCGCATCCCGGTAATCCTTATACGCAACCACCCCATGCAATGCACTTAACAGGTCCCTTAAGGTGAATTCAACATAATCGACCTGTTTGGTCTGGCGATTGACCCAAAGGATATATTGATCTTCCTTGTTATTAGCTTTTTTGGTGCTTAATCCTGTAAAGACAAGATCATAATCCTGTCCATGTAAATTGCCTTCTCCCAAAAAAGCCACCACCGGCATTTTAGCCAGTGTGTACGGCCAAACAAAATAACGGCGCATATGCATGCAGTAGATCTCGACATCATGGAAGTTCTTGTAGACATCGCGACCTTTGATCTCCTTGAAGGTCTTGCCGTCCTTGATACCAACTTTGTCGCCGACGCCGGGACCGTCAAGGTACGCCATTAATACATCAATATTTTTTAGACCGAAGGTAAAATGCATTTTCTGATGGTTGGACCGCACCGGAGTCAACCAGCGCAATAAGGTCATGCTCCAGTTATCGACCAGGGTGGCATCCAGGTAACTATAATTATTATCAGTCGCATACCCGCCCTGGGCCGCCACCTGTTTTAAGAGGTCCCTTCCTTTATCCAGGTCAGCGGCGGAAAAATCACCCTGACTATGGCCCATCCGAAGGTCCGCGATCGAACAGCCGCACAAAAGGATCACTGCCGCTAAAACATATTTTTTCATATTTTATTTTCCAGTGGTTTGGGAGGCGTCGTTCACCTCCAGGTCATAATGAGAAAACTGCACCTTCCAGGAACCAGGGTCAGCCTTGATGCTCACAGACGCCGGTGCGGGAAAATAGTCCGCCATGATACGCAAGACATCACTCATATTGGAGGCGCCAAAAGCCCCCTTGTTCCAGTCCATGATGGGTGATATCGTCGCTGTTTTGGTGTTTACATCGAAGCGGTTAAGGAAATCATCGCTGAAAAAATCCTTGGCCTGGTCCGCTAATTGTTCTTTGACCCTTTTGCCGTCATAAACCTCATTGCGCAAAGGCGGGCAATAGCGGGAACCGCAAAAGAGGCCGAATTGCGAAAGGGGCTGGTCAAATTCTTTTTTAATGATCGCATGATCAACATCCTTGAGGCTGATGTTTTGTCCGCCAACAGACACTTTCTGTTTGTCCCAAACTGTCCTTCCCATCAACGCGGCAAAGATCAGGCCGCCGCCATGCAGTTGGTTCAAATTCTTCAAGGGATAATGGTCACAGACGATCTTGACGTCATAAAGATTGTACAGGTTAAGCCAAAAAGCCAAGCGGTCATCGGCACTAAGCGATTTGGGATCAATGCCGTTATATTCGGCCAAAGCCGCCGGCCATTGAGCATCCTTGCAAAGCCCGGCATAATCCACCGTCGGCCCTTTAACATATTGCTTAAGCAAGCCATCCCAGGCATCCAGGGCCAGGACCTTTCCCGACACAAGCATCAACAGCACCAAGAGCATTACGGACTTTTTCATCGGCTTCCTTTCATTGATGGAAAATCGATTATAGCACAAAAAAATTTTTCTTTGCTTGTTTCTCATGCGCGAACATTATAATATTAATTCATGTCTATCGATAACGTCAATGAAAAAAGCTCCGGCGTGCTTCCTGTCAATTTCAACGGCAAAAGCGGCCGCGGCAAAGCTGAACTTGCCGTCCCTGCCACCATCGATACCAATAGTTCACTCAACGAGATCCTTATTTTTGCCCGCAATGACAATGCCAGTGATGTGCATTTAGGCGCCCAAAAGCCCATCATTTTCCGTAAATACAGCCATTTAGTGCCTATGACCAAAGAAATTCTAAACGAAGATCAGCTTAGCCAATTGGTCACCGCTGCCCTGCCTCAGGAAGTTATGGACCTGTTTGAAAAAACAGGGGATGCTGAATATGTCCATACGATCAACGGCTATGGCCGCTTCCGGATGGCCCTGATAAAACAGCGCAGCGGCTGGGATTTGACTGCCAGACTTGTTTGCATGGAAATACCCAAATTTAAAAATACCGGCATGCCCAATTCCTGCGCTAATCTGACCAAATGGGCCCAAGGCATGGTCTTGATCACAGGTCCGGCGGGATGCGGCAAAACCACCACCCTGGCGACCCTGATCGATATGATCAACCACTCCAGACAAGCACATATCCTAAGCATCGAAGAACCCATTGAGATCGTCTATGAGCCTAAACTTTGCCAGATCACCCAGCGTGAGATCAAGATCCACTCCCTGACACAAAACAATGCGTTGCGCGCGGCCCTGCGCGAGGACCCTGATATCCTGGTCGTCAGCGAATTGCGCGACCTTAGCACCATTCAACTCGCCGTATCTGCCGCCGAGACCGGCCATCTTGTATTCGGCACGATGAATACCATCGATGCGGCCCAGACCATCTCAAGGGTCATTGATTCTTTTCCGGCGGAAGAACAGCCTATCGTCCGTAACATGATCGCAGAGTCCCTGCGTGGCGTTATCTGCCAGCAATTGGTCCCCAAAATGGACGGTACGGGCATGGTGGCCGCCTATGAAGTCCTGATCGTCACCCCGCCGGTGGCCAATTTGATCCGCACCAATAAGATCGGCCAGATCAATAATGCCATCACCACCAGCAAATCTGTTGGCATGGTGTTGATGGACAATTCATTGGAACATTTAGCCCTTAAAGGCGTTATTTCATTGGAAGAAGCATGTGAGAGAGCAACCAATCCGGCCGCGATGCACCAATTGATCTCCCATGAGATCGAACGGAAAAACAAACAGGCAGCTTAAATTTATGCATCAAATAGACCATTTATTCAACACCTTGATCGAAAAAAACGGTTCTGACCTGCACCTTGAAGAAGGGCAGAAGCCCAAGATCCGCGTTTACGGCACGTTGATGGAAATAGGGACCGAGACGCTTACCCGTGAAAAGATGACCGCTCTTCTTTTTCCCATTGCCCTCAAGGAAGACTGGCAAAAATTTGAAGCGCGCGGGGATTTGGATTTTGCCTATGCATTTGGCGAGAAAGGGCGCTTCAGGGTCAATTATTACCGGCATTTCTTTGGATTGGGCGCGGTGTTCCGTTTGATCCCCTCCAAGATCCTCAGTATCGAGCAATTAGACCTGCCTTTGACCATCAAAGAATTTGCCAAATGGCGCTCGGGGCTGGTCTTAGTGACAGGACCTACGGGAAGCGGAAAATCAACGACACTGGCGGCCATCATTGACTATATCAATGCCCATTATTCCAAAAAAATCATCACCATCGAAGAGCCTGTGGAATTCACGCATACCAATAAGAAATCCCTGATCTCCCATCGGGAAGTCGGCAAGGACACTGAAAGCTTTGCCAATGGTCTTCGCACGGCCATCAAAAGCGATGCTAATATTATTCTCGTGGGGGAAATGCGGGACAAGGAAACCATTGAGTTGGCCCTGACAGCCAGTGAAATGGGCATATTGGTATTTGGCACCCTGCATACGAATTCCGCGGCCAAAACGATCGACCGCGTCATCGATGTTTTCCCGCCCAATCACAAAAACCAGATCCGCACCATCCTGGCCAACTGTTTAAAAGCGATCATCGCCCAGCAGTTATTGCCCAACGTCGACAATTCCCGGCGATGGGCTGCCTATGAGATCCTCATCCGTAACCAGGCGCTGGGGAACATCATCCAAACCGGTGAGACCATGCGTTTGACGAGCGAGATCCAGACTAACCGCAAGCTTGGGATGATCCTCATGGATGATTCTTTAATGGAACTGGTGACAGCGAATAAAGTCACTAAAGAAGAGGCCTATTTAAAGGCCATTGAAAAATCCAAATTCGTTTAATTAAGCGATGATTCGATAAGATTTTCCCAAAGGGCATAACCTTTGGCTGAAGGGTGAAGTCCGTCCGAGGCTGATAATGAAGGGTCCTGTCCCATGGTCTGTGACAATGGGTACAGGTCGACCACATTAAGATGATGCAAGGCGGCTTGTTTCTTGATGATCTGGTTAAACGACGCAATGCCCGCTGATATGTCCCTGCCGTTCGCGTACTGAGATCCCGAGGGCATCACAGAAAAGTCAGGGATGGTGACCACCATGATTTTCTTGGGATCAGGCACCCCTTCCAGGACCTTGTCCAATATAAAATGGAAATGTTGTTCAAACACCGAAGCATCGACCCCCTGCACCCAATCATTGACCCCGATCATGACACTGACAAAATCAGGATGGACCAACATCATGACAGGTAATTGGTAGTCGATCAGGTTCTGCGTTGTCCATCCATTGCGCCCCAGATTAGCGACCAGGACAAGTGGGACCCCTTTTTTCTGCAAATGCTGGGTGAGGACGGCGGGCCAGGAATCTTTAGGGTCACCTCCTGTGCCGATGGTATAAGAATCACCTAACGCTACATAACGGATGGGATTTTGGCAAAATGCCAGCTGATTAAAATAAAATATGGATAAGACAATTATCAACAAACCGCGAAAAATTATTTTGACCATGGCTCTCATTATTTTTTAGCGATAATGACACGCTCGACAGCCGGGAGTTTGATACCTCCTGCCGCAAAACGCCTTTTGATCGCTTCGAGCAAGTCACATTTCAATGCTCCGGCCACCAGGCTGTTGGCGCACCAAACACTTAATGTCAGTTCAACCCCTGATCCATCCAGATGGGTAACGGCACAGCCATCGATCTTTTTTGTTTTGGGATCACTGCCTGCAATTTCCAAAAGAATGGCCCTTGCCTGGTCCAGGTCTGAATCCAGGCTGATGACGATCGCCACCGAGCAGATCGCCCGTGAGTCATCACGGCTTAAGTTGATGGTCGTTTGGCTGGCCATGATACTGTTGGGAATGACCACCCGGCGATTATCATCCGTTTTGATGATGGTATATCCAAGGCTCAAGCTTTCGATCTCGCCGGTTTCAAGGCCCGTTGGTGCGGCCACCTGTAGACGATCGCCGACGTTGAAAGGACGGTAAAGAAGCAGCGAAATACCCGCGATGAGATTACCCAGGGTGTTTTGCGCGGCCATACCGGCGACCACCGAGATGACGCCAACGCTAGCCAAACCCGCGTTACCCAAATTAGACAAGGCCGGGATCAAATGGGCATAGACGAAAAATGTGACGACATAGACAATGATCTGGGCCAGCTGGGATATGAATTTGACACGGGTGCGGTCAATATGGACACGCGAACCGCGGGCAAGGGCCCGTTCAACAGCCAGTCGAAGCATCCGGTTGAGCAATACCGCGAAAATAAATAAGACAAGGGCATAGACAACCGCTCCCTCAATTGTCCCCGGATTAATGATATTGATGCTTTTAAATTGCATGGGAATTAATATACCATAAATAAATAAAAAGGACAGCCTATA
>CAZASA010000013.1:0-42127 GCA_964487685.1 uncultured Planctomycetales bacterium | reverse complement strand
CTCCGACCTGCGCATTACGAATGCGCTGCTCTACCAAACTGAGCTACGTCGGCAAAATTTCGAATGAAATTCGCCAGCATGATTAAAAACTTATTATACCGTGAGTTATTATTATAATGAAAGTCTTTTATACTTGATTTATATAATCTAGTCAAGAATTACCATCAGGAACTGATAGTTTGAGGGGTCAAATTGGGTGGGCTGTCAACCCCTAAAAAACGGCGCAAATCACCTAAAGGTTCAACATCGATAATGACCGGCACAAAGCCAGGGGCATTCTGCAACTGTGCCAGCTGTGCTGGGTCCAAATGAAATTTTATTCCTTCACTGTCATTCCCGCGAAAGCGGGAATCCATCACTTTAGTCTGTAAATTCATATTGGCCGGGGTCAAATCAATACCACCCTTAGCATTCATGGCTGGATTCTCTCGATTTTCTACTGTCATTGCCTGCCCTTCTGTTGCTTTCATGGCAGCGTTTAGACCATATAAATTCCTAAAATCTTGACGGAGGTTCTTTTTACGCTTAAAAGCCAATGTCATGAAGGTATCCCTGTCTAAACCAGATTTTTGATCTTCCTTACTGTTGATGATATTAAATCGAAAATTGGCATAATCTTCCAACATCTGCCTATATTCATCATCATTAATATCTTCAACCTCCTGGATGATCTCATCTACGGCTTCCCACGCCTCTTGCTTTGATAACCTCTTTGATGGCTTCTCTGATAATTCCAAACGTCCTTCTTTGATCGCTGGCACAACAAGATTATAAATAGGCATATACGCGACATTGTCTGCTCCGTTAAAGGGAGCATTGGGATTATAATCCGTAGATAATTTTTCGTCCTTCTGGCCAATATATTTGAAAGCTTGGGTTTTATCGATAGCTAAAAGTCCTCCGCCTCCATTTCTTAAGAAATTGATAGCATTAGCATCATGATTAGAGACAAGCCAATCCAAAACCTGCTCTTTGATGATCTGTTTGAGTTCGCTTTTATATAATTTATTCAAGAACCCATCAATATTATCCTTAGTATTTGTCATATTATCCGGCATTAAGCTGTTCAAAGGCATGGTTCCATCCTGCCAAGCCACAAAAGAAAAAATCCTGTTGCCCAATCGTCCAATTTTGGATTCCATCGTCGTTGATAACCCTAATTTAGCCGATAATTGTGCAACTAACTGGTCAGCCAGGGCCCTGTGCAAACGATCCGGCCGATAAAATTTAGCCAACCAAACCTTGCCGCTTGAATCTCTCATCTTAACATGCTCTGTCCCGTCACCTGAGCCGCCTTGAATACCGCTCTGATCATCCATCTTTTGCATTTCAGAGCTGTAATCTGTCAACCCTTGAAGATATTCCTCCAGGGTCTTCGGTTGACCTTTTTGAATTGGTTCAGCTGGCGGCAAATTTTTTAAAAACCAATCGATATAACCTCTTTTATACGGCGGCTCTATATCAGGTATAAGCCTTCGATCATGAATGGCAAAATTATCACTGATCTTATGCTGAAGATAGGTTAACACATAATTTCTTTCATCTTCCAAATCCACATAACTTGGTATGATCATTCTTACATAATCCCTTGTTTGGGCATCTAAATTCGCCTTCTTGATCAGTTCACTTATCGTTGAGACAGTCACATGTTGATAGACCTTGAAATTATTCCTATCATCAACTACCCAATTACCTGAAGTTATATACGGAATTACAATGTGCACCTTAATGCCGTCTAAAAAACTTCTGTTGACCTCTTGAAGTGCGGTAATGATGCCTGGGTATTGGTCAGGATATGCATTCTTTAATTTATCCTTCATAGGACCGGTCAATGTCTTGGGATGCGCGGATGTTGCAAATGTTAATTTTTCTTCGGGAGTTAGATCCTTTAATCTTTCTTCAAAATAATCATTATCGATCAACCAATCAAATATCTTATCCCCTAAAACACTTCTTCGTACCCACCCTCCCCTTATAAATTCATTAAATACCTCATAGATTTGAACTCCGCTAAAACTCATATCATCAATATATACAAGGTCTTTGATATCCGGATGTTTTTGTACAAAATTACGTAAATCTTTAATATCAAAATTTCCCCCAACCACTTTAATCTCTTCCTTAGGTTTTGGTAAACCCAATTCCTTGGCAATGCCCAGGACCCAGCCATTACTTTTATAATCTCCGCCTTGATCGAATTCTCCTCCTTTATGATAATCCACAACAGCAAATGGCCTGTTTTTTATCTCCCGGGTGAAAGCATTGACCGATCTTGATAAAGCGCCTTCAAATTCTTCCTGTGGAATATATTGAATATTATCCACAATAAATTGTGCGGCAGGCTGCATCTCAGGGCTAAAAGACTTGACCCATTTTTCTTTAGCTTGCGGAGTTATACTTCCATCGCGTAATGGACGGATCATTTTTGTATTTATAGGTGTTGGCCCTTGATAACCTTTACCTACAATGGTCTCTCCGTATAAAGTATGCATCGGATTTGCCAAAGGAATAGGGAGCTCTCGCATTGCCCAATCCGCCCCAAATATTTGCACTAATTCATATCCGGTTGCAAGATTATTTTCCAAGATCCAGTTGCGAATTAAATTCTTATAGGCTTCTAAATCCAAGTCATGATTCCCTTTATATCGAGCTCCAAAATCATCTAACAATTGCCTATTAACTTTTCTTGCTAATTTATTCAATAATGAAAATTTAATATCTGCCTTTTGTTGATCAGTTGCCGTATTGAGCATCATGACCGATGCCATGGCTGAAATATATTCAGCATCAGTGATCGCTCGTCCGTTTACTAGGGGATTGATATTTAATATTCTAAAAGTGGTCCTTCGCTTGAGCGAATCATCTAAAGTGAACACGAATGGTTCACCTTCAGGCTTTAATATCTCCCTTGTAACCGTATCCGCATTGTCACCCTTACGAAGAAGGATAAAAGGCGAAGTATGAGATACTCCTCTGATGACCAGGATCTTCTTATCAGGTGAACTCTGACGAATAGCCCTGATCTGATCAACTGTTTGTTTATCCATTGAAGCAAATAATTTGCCCTGAATATCGATCAATTGCTTATAAATATCGATGGCTTTGCCAATATCCCCTTTTGATAGTGCAACATTAAATAGATCCGAGGTTTTGGAAAATAATACTTCTAATTTTGCATATTCCGGTGAACGATTTATACCAAACACCTTCTTCCCTGACCTGTAAATTGCCTCAAAAGCCGCCCTTGCAGCTTCAGGCATAAGCCAATTTACTCCAGGGATCCTAAACAATGCTTCAGGTGCTAACTCACCTCTTGAGACCCTATTATAATCTTCATTCATATAATGCTTTTGATTTGAAGCATATAAAATCCCCGATTCTTCGATCATGATAATATCGGCCCCTTGGACACGGGTCTTCAAAACCTCTGCATACCGTGACATTGTCCTGTGGAAATTCAAAACAAAATGGACCCTGCCTGTCATCGCCTGGTCTGCTGACCCCCTTGCTTTATTACCTACCGTTCTGACAATGGCAGGAATTAACCATGTAAGGGCAAACGTTGCTTTTGATATCGGGGTAACAGTAGTGATATATCTTCCATTGACTTGAGAGGTAATAAATAAAGTGACACCTCCCTTTATCATTTCTACTTCGACTTTTGGATTAACCATATCAGGGTTCTTTTTTTCTACTGTTGCTTGTAAACCGTTGTTTATCGAAGCAATCACTCTTTTTGTAAGAGATATTTTTGTTTGAGTACGCAGCTGCTCTTTTGGAATAGCTATTTTCCCCGAACGGATATCATTGAGCATGTCTGCCGCGATCTTCTTAACATTTTCTAAAGTTAGCGTTGTCAAATGGGATTCTTGTATCCTTATTCTCCACATATCAAAAAGCTTTGCAAACTCATCACTAAGCCCTGTCGCATAAGCCACCGTGAGTCCTGACCGATAAACAAAAGGTTTAGAAAGCACGCCATTAGTGGTTTTAAATCCCGTCATCAATTCAAAATCATGTTCCCAATAAAGATCAAGAAGGGTTAAAAAATGATCAAATTCCTTAGTGGGATCTGTTTTAATCCCTCGAGATTCGTTTAATATCCGCTCAGCTATGCTCCTGTAAAATCCCGGCCCCATAGTTCCTAAATCATCATCAGGGACCTGATGAATACGCTTAAAAAAAGCCTCAAATAGTGTACTAAAATATTTAGTATTGTATTTTTTCTGCATCATTGAAAGAAGCTCTTTTAAAGGTAGGCTGCGGATCGGTTCAATAAAATCCCCCCAAGCATTTCCCCGATGAAATTCCTTCATCAATACCTCAAACTGTTGAATTCCTTTTTCTTTATCAGAGACCGTAGGAATAACAATACCTGGGACAGCGCTGGAATTAGGGACCTTCTTGACAGCCGGGACACCGGTGACAGCCGGTTTTTTCCCTAAAGTCCTTTTAACTAAAAGAAAAGCAACTAAGCCAAAAGCAGAATAAATCTTGGGCCAAGAAATGGTAGGATTAGCAATTCCCATTTTCTGTAACGAATTAATAAGCTTGATGTTACCTTCAACATTTATTTTCATATTGCGTAAATCTTCATCAACTAAGGGTGTCGAATTAATTTCATCTAAAACATGATTAAATAATCCTAAAGCCTTCTCTAGATCTTCATTTTCAAGAGCTTGTTGCGCTTGTTGATTATCTACATCTATACGTGTACGCCTAAGTCCTTTATATAAATCCAAAATAGTTGAATAAAGATACTCATGCGTTTTTACCGTGGTGTTTTGGTATAAATGGTCAAGGCTTACCTGCATATCATCCAATCTTTTTCCATTAAATTCCGGATCAACCGACACAAAATTATTATTCGCGCTCTCTGAAACAGTTTTTAATATCATCTGCAAATCCACGATTTGATTTTGGATTTGATTAAGTTCAAAGATCTCATGGAATGTGAACCCGGTGATCTTGTCAAGATTATTCCCATCCGATGTAACTATTTTCCATCCGCCTTTACCGTCAGGGACACTGACAGCTTGATGTTTGACACGATTGACCGCCGGCCAAATTCCTTCACCCTGGGCTACTGCCTGGGGTTGGGCCAGATCCCAGAATTCCGAATCACCAGGCATATGGATCAAAAGACTAATATGCCGTTCGGGACCTACCATCATGTTCTCACCCTCGGCATTTTTAGTGACCTGCATCAAAGATACTGTGCCTTCAGGAAAACCCTCGTCAAAGAATGTTGCAGCCCCTTCTTGGCAATAACCATCACAAACAGCGGTCCTGATCATTCCCTCCCACTGATTGCCGACAATGCTATTAGATAAATAATACGGATTCATCCCTGCCTTCATAGTTTCCCTGACATTCTTATCAAATCTTACATTGAAACTCCAATACAAATAATCCCAGCTTGCAACTTCTTTTTCCAATTCCTTTAATCTTTCTATTTGCTCAGGGGCCATTTTTTTAGGGTTATTTTCATATTGGACTGCCAGAGGACCCAATACTTTAGCTATATCTCCTGTAAATTCACTGAAGGTTTCGGCCTCTTGAGTTATTTTCTTTAATTGAGGCGCTTTAAGTTGATCCGGAACAATGTCTCCAAATGCTGTTCTTACATTATTAAACATAATATTGAGATTCGTACTCAACTCCTTTTGGTCTTCTGCTAATGTTTTATTACTATTATTGGCCCGCTTATCCTGATGATATAATTTATTAAATTCCTTAGTCTGTCCAAACGCCGCAGATACCATAAGTAAAAAGGTGCCCACAAAACCTATCGTTTTCAATGATCTTCCAGCTAAAAGCTGTTTTGACTGCATGGCGTGATCTTTGGTGAAGACTTGGCCCGAGCCATTAATAATCTGCCGGGGACGGGATTTGTCGTATTTCCCCAAGACATTCAGGCGAACGGTCATGGCCGGATTGAAATCAACCTTATAGGTGGTATTAGGCATTGTAGTAGAAATCTTTTTTGAAGGTTTCCAGACTTCCCTTCCATACTTGTCAGCAGCTGTTCCTGCAATTTTTCTGATCATGTCTGCTGTTATGACAGGTGAAGCCATGTCATCAAGCCATAAATACATTGCATTAACATCATTAGTATTTGTTAAAGCCAATAATGCATCCTTGATAGGTTTTAATTCAGAACTTTTAACCATCCGAGCTAATTCATGAAAAGGCTCAACATTAGGATTAGACAAAGTATGTAATAGGACCAGGGTCTCTTCTGCCCCGTAATGATCGCTTTGGCCTTCGGCATTACCTGCTGATTGCTTTATCTTACCCAGCCTTAAATGGTCTGCCTCATGGGCGATCAGCTTTGATTTCACGATAGCGAGGCGTTCATCCAAAGTTTTTCCTTGAAAGGCCCTATTTATCAGGTCTTTATAGACTTGAATTAAACTTGGTGAATCAATGGGTAAAAATGGTTTGCCGCCTTCCAAAACCGGAGCGATTTCGTTGTAATCACTCGTTTTAGAACCTTCCAAATTAACAATACCAAAACCAAGATCAGGATAAGACCATCCATCCACGGAAATCGTACTATCGTTAAACATTTGTGTTTTTTGTTCAGATAAATAAATGGGGAAAATGCCCTGGTCCGTAGTTACCATGACCCTTTTTTCAATATGAAAAAGAATGAACAAATTGTCATCCCTATCAAAATTAAATCCGCTCCATTGGAAAATATAATACCCCTTTGAAATGAAAATATTATTTAAACCATCAACAAAATCCTTTCTTGAAAATGGCACAGCCTGCACCGGATTGATTTTTTCTAACCTGAAAAATAGGTCTTCCGCTTCCCAAAGTTTTTCATCAATAAGGTCCAGACTCAAATCTTGACCGGTCGTATTTTTAAGGGTATTTAAAATATTATTAATACCCGTCTTAAGATCAGCCTCATTATCCACCACGCCATCATTTAGCCTTAATATCTCATCAATGGTCCTGACACAGGTCCCCACACCGTGGGATTTCCAAATGTTCCTGATATCCTTAAGATCATTCACCTGGTCCTTTGATAATCTCAACTTAGTGCTACTAATCAAGTCCCTCAATGATTTTAGGGCATCATGGGCTATTCCCCTGGCATTGATATGGGACACCTTGATGTCAAATTGGGCCTGTTCAGGGTTCCTTAAATGATGTGCGTCAATTAATACTTGATTAACCGCTATAAGATCATCGGCAGCAATGGCCCCTTGATATTCCTTTTCGATGGTTCCCAGGTCAACCGGCGTAGGCTCTACTTGCTTAGTTGCCGGTATCTGGGGAACTGTTGTTGGCAGGCTTTGGGCAGTCGCCAATGCTTGAAACACCGTCAAACCAACTGCTAAAACTAAAAACCTTTTTATCAGGCTTCCTGAAAAATTTATTACCGATGGATTTTTTGTAACCGACATAGCCGCGTTCATGGCATTATCATCAAACTCCGTCCCCCCGGAGAAATATTTCCTTGGGATGGTTTCCTGAGTAACAGGGTCCACATCTTCTTTGATAAAGTTATAAACTCCCTTTTTAAATGCTTTCAAATACCGCTGGTAAATCTTTTGCGTTTCCTTGGGGTCGTCAATGCTGACCCCGGCAACCTTTTTCTTACCCGCATATACTTGTTCCAAAATACTGTCCTTGATTTTCTTTTTGTACCAAGTGGCTAAGATCAGGCTGTTATACACTTGTCGTAATTGATAAAAATTCTTGCCTTCATTGACTTCCTTGGTCAATTCAGGGATGACTATCTCGCGGACAATCTGACTGCCTAATTGATTCGTAGAGACGCCATTAATGGCGTCTCTACCGTCCTGCGATTGAATGCCTTCATGCTTCTGTAATGACAAATAATCCTGCTCAAGCATGACCTTAAGGGTGCTTTCAACGACATAGGCGGTGCCTTCTTTGGCATTTTCATAAACTACGGCCTTTTCCGGGACGATCCAGACCTTGTTAAAGGTATTGACCGGGATGTTCGTCGTGCCGAATTTCTTGGCTGCCTCTTCATAAATGCGCTTCCAGAATTTCTTGCCTATTGTATCTTCGGGATAGATAAGGCTCGCAGTGATCTGTTTGAGCATATAATCTTCGGCCAGCAGGTCACGTCCCATTGTTGTCAGGCCAAAAGATGACGGGATAATGCGGTTTTTTTCGTAAGGTGAAAGATTGACCCACAGGTCCTTTTCAGGAATGGTCAAGGTAGCCAGGAAGTATTTTATTAATTTTGTAGATTCATTTCGTAGAGACGCCATTAATGGCGTCTCTACAGATAATCCGGAATCTCCGGTGTCTAAAATAAAATCAAATTTGAATGGATTGTCCGGATGGACCTTGAGGCCTTTGAGGATCGGGGGGTTGAATTCAGGGCTTAAACGAACCATCACCCCAGGTGCCGGCAAACGGAAATCCTGAGCTTGGGCCATAGGGATACTGTTTATAACAAAACAAATGGCGACCCAACAACATACAAAGCGCCGCCAATATAATGTTTTAATGGAGATAAACATATATCTAAAGTATTTAACATAAATATATGTAAATCAAGGGATTGTAAGTGATTTCAAGAAAGCGTTTTCTTAAGGAAATTCCGAGGAGATATGAAAATTTACGGCGGAAAAAGGCAAAATTATTTATTAATTATATCCAAGCCAAACATTGAACGCATATCAGCAGGCTGCATGTTGATGATCACAGGATCGACTTCACGCAGGCCTTCACGTTCAACACGCGCGAACATAGCTGGATCCACATTGACCTTCACCCCGCCATTGGCATCCTTCTCCACACGCAAGGCTGAATCCTGCGCGCTTAAATCGATACCACCGCGCAGAGGATTGTCTAAATGCCCCATCGCTGCATTAGCTCCAGCCTGTGCAGCCTTTTCTAAAACCCTTTTTTCTCCATTTAAAAGCTTGATCCTGTATTCTGAAACTTTTTCTTGTTTATCGTTGATAAGCACAAATTTTGTTACGCCTGTTGGTTCTGCTGAAAAGAATGTAGAAACAAGTCGATTAGTTTCTGGATCCATATTAGTTCTGGTGATCTTCTTGTACAAAGCTTGGGCGATGACACTAGGTGTAGCCATAAAATGAGATTTTAGCGAGTCTGGCAATAAAAATGTCTTTCCCGGCAAAAGCTGTTTAATATGCTCCAATATCCTTGCTAAATCCGAATCTGATGGTGCCGTAAATTCCCTTACTTTTATAGAATCCATTAAAGTATTGATCTGCTCAAGCAAATACCCCGCCGAAGTCATCGCCGCGCTAGCCATGGAATCGACTTTTGTTGAAATATCATCGAAGATTTTCGACAATTGGTCTTTTAAACTGCCTCTTTGATCAAGCCTAAAGCTTGATCCTGATCTTAATCTTCCCTGCGATAATTCCAAGATTCTGGCATCCCGTTGGCCTTTATCTCTGGCTAAAGTCTTTTTAATTTCAATCCAATCCGGTTTTGATCTTGCTTGTGTGAGATCGGTGCTAAAAGCTCTTATCATATCTACGAGAGAATCAGGATTATTACCTGCTCTAACTTTATGATACGTAGCTGTGTCAAATTGTTTTATGATTAGCAGCGCTTGGGCAAGTAATTGTACGATTTCGCTTTTGACCTGTCCAGGAGTTCCACTAAGCACCGGCGCTAGTTCCGTCGACGGCTCTAAAACAGTACTATCACCTGGCACTGTCTCCAAAATTCGATCACTAAGAAGGAAGGTGTTACTTCTATTTTTCTTTGAAAGAAATTTTATAGCTCCTTTTTCCCCAACTGCCTTTATAAGGGCTTGCCTTAGATCCGATTGCTTAAAATCCTTCAATTCTGGAAAATATATTCCTTTGCCCTTATAAAATACATAGACCATCGTTTGGGGTGATCTATCCCATTGCATATTGGTAGTTATCCGATCTACTGCCTCATTGACCGTCATCGCCGGACTGGCTTTTTCCAAATGCTTTATGTTTGCAGTAATCCAATTCCAAAAATCCTTATGGATCGCTGTAAGCTCATCCTGCATGTCTAAAGGCCGTGTAATACCCAAATAAAGCGTCCGTCCTGTAAATCCTTCCGGAGGACCATAGGTACTGACAGCTTCAGGAGCGAAATATTCCCTCATCACAGCCTTCAGCACCCTCATCCCGTCGTTGGAAAGATCATGTATCTCCTGAGATTGTTGGTTAATTAACGGCAGAACATCAAAAGAGGGCTCAGCCTGTCCTGGGAATTGACTCATCCCATAAATTCCAGGGATATCAGAACCTGCCTTATACATCGCATTTAACACATCCAAGACCAGCGCTCTTGGGAAAACAATACCATCAGGGCCCTTATCAATTCGGGAAACCCCATGTTCAACCTGAAGTGCATTGAATGTAGTTACATCTTTGGGAGTTTTTTGAAAATGCACATTACCTTCATTATCAGTGATTAACAATCTAAGATCAGCGACAATTTTCTTGGCATCAAGTAATTCCACGGTATTCTTTCCTTGAATACTGTCCTTGGTCTTATCCGGATCATTTTCTGCACCGAACATTTCAACGGTCCCATTCTTTCCGTTTACCCGAATCCTTGCCCTGGTGGTATAAACAGAATGAGGGTTTTCAAAATTTGTGACCTCAGTCATGGTGCTTAAATTTATGACGGCAATTTTTTCTGTGGCTTCATGATCACCATAAAATCCAACCGCATACCAAGGCCCTTGATCTATGAACTGAAAAGCATACATCCCGGCCAGATCTTCTAAAGACTGGTAAAGATAAATCTCTCTGGCAGCAGACGGGGATCGTTTTACTTTTGTCTGCCATTGCACATAAGGCACTTGAGGGGCGATCTGCTGGTGTAAATAAAGAAGCGTACTTAAATGGGCCCTTCTGGCGTCAATGAATCTATTGATATCTGTATAATACGGCCCGGACTGCGACGTTGAAACAAATGGACGCTGGGCGGGAAGCTCAAAAAATTCATTCTTCCCCCGGTTATCCGACCCAATAAACTGAACACCCCTCTCCAATAAGTCTCTAATATCAGGAAAAGTCTCTTTCCCTTCACTGTTAAACATCGCCGCGTTAGAAGGTGCTGATTGATTTTGTAATTGAACAGCTTGTGCTGGTGAAGCGGCGAGGGTTGTTACTTTGACGTAATCGGTGGCTGTCTCTTCAGCAACAGTAGGCTGTTTGGGATCAAGCTTAACATCCCTGGTACTGTACCCGCCGGAGAAATATTTTCTGGGCATGGTTTGTTGCGTTAGAGGATCAATTTCTTCCTGGATATAATTAAAGACGCCTTTTTTGTAAGCCTTTAGATATTGATGAAATATGGCTTCGTTGGTTGCGGCATCATTTTGATCGATCCCTTTAACTGTTCCCTTGTTGGCATAGACATGATTAAGCAAGGCCTGCTTTAGATTACGCTTAAACCAAACGGCCAATACCTGAGCATAAAAGATCTGGCGCAGGGTGGCAAAATTCTTGCCTTCGTTGATCTCTTTTTCAATTTCGGGAAGGATGATTTGACGGATGATATTGGAAGCAATTGAATGGGTTGTATTTGCTGAGTTTGGATCCCCGATTAAAGCATTCGGGGATGACATGGTTTGAAATTTATTTGGAGATGACAGATTTTGTTGGTGTTTAGTCATAGCCAGATAATCTTCTTCTAGCATGACTTTTAAATGGCCGTCTACGATAAATGCAGTCTGGCCGTGTTCATAGATACCGGCTCTTTGGGGCACGATCCATACCTTATTAAAGGTATTGACCGGGACTTCGGTTGTGCCATACATGGCCTTGGCTTTAGTATAAACCTCATTCCAAAATGTCTTGCCCAGGGCCTTTTGAGGGTATATTAAAGAAGCGGTCAATTGCTTGAGCATATAATCCTGCGCCAGCAGATCGCGGCCCATGGCTGTTTGGCCTAATGAGATCGGGATCATCCGGTCTTTTTCATAGGGGCTCAAATTGACCCAAATATCTTTATCGGGAATGGTCAAAGCGGCAAAGAAATACTTGATCATGCGCTCAGATTCATCTTTTAATTCTTGCTTGGATAGTTTTGACTGGCCGGGATCAACGATGAAATCAAATAAAAAAGGATTGTCCTGATGAACTGTCAACCCCCTGATCAAGGCAGGCTCAAAGCTGGGACTGACTGAAACCATACTGCCAGGCGCAGGCAAATCCAAGGCAGTTTGGGCAAATAGTCTTTGCGGTGGAAGAATTAAAGTAGAGACAAAGCTAATAGTGATCCAAATACAAAGCAAACGTCTAAAAAGCATGACTACCTCTATATAAGGGAAGATTATTGAGAAAGCGCTACCTTGGTAAAAGGTAACATATTTTAGAGGATTGTCAAATCAGGAATAAAAAAACAATTATTTATAACTTATTGATATGTACAAAGTTATAGCTCAATGAAAAAATATTTAATTTTTCAATAAAAAATAATCTCTTAACTGGCGCCAATGAACCAACCAGCCAGGAATACAAGAAGACCGCCAACGATCACCTGGAAAGCGGCAGATAAGAACGGCGTATCCATATATTTCCAGCGGATAAGGGAAATAATAGTCAATTCAAAGACCACCACGACCATGGCCACCGTCATGGCCAGATGAAAATCAGGAAATAAAAAAGGCAAGGTATGCCCAAGGCCGCCTAAAGCTGTCATAAGCCCGCAAACCGCCCCACGGATCCAAGGTGTTCCTCTGCCGCTTAACTTGCCATCATCAGACAATGCTTCAGCAAAACCCATACTGATACCGGCACCCACTGAAGCCGCAAGACCTACTTTGAAAGTTTCCGCGGTATTGGCCGTGGCAAAGGCTGCTGCGAAAAGCGGAGCCAATGTAGAAACTGAACCATCCATGAGCCCGGCCAAACCCGGCTGGACAATGCGCAGGACAAAAAGCCTTCGGCCCATGTCCTCTTCAATACTTACTTCGCCATCAGCGGCTTGCTGCTCGTTTATTTTCTGGGCAACGGTCTCATGGCGCTGTTCTTCCATGGCCAGGTCACCTAACAGCTTTCTTACTGAAGCATCCTTGCATTGCAAGACAGCGGCCTCGTAGAACCTACGGGCACCCAATTCCATGATAGAGGCTTGTTCACGTGCTTTTTCCGGACGCAACGCATGGATCAGCATTGATGTGCGCGGCACCATGAACCCTTGCACATCCTGCCTGCGGACAAGCGGGATATGCTCGCCAAATTTCTTTTGATACAGCTCGATCAAGCGATGGCGATGGCCAGATTCTTCATCAGCCATATTATCAAAAAGAGTTGCTGTTGCCGGGAAATCTTTACGGTACTGTTGGGCAAAATCACGAAAAATACGGCCGTCTTCTTCCTCTGCCGTGATGGCTAAAGCCAGAATTTGAGATTCATTAAGTTCGGAAAATCGCATTTAAACCCCTCCAATGTCACCCCCGAATGTTTTAATCGGGGGTCTTTTTCAAGATTCTACTATAACCCTTGGCTATGGAGCAAGAGAATTACAGCTGAGGCGAATAAACAATAGAAACCGAATAAATACCAGCGACCACCTTCAAGCCAATTGGACAGCCATTTAAGGGCCAGAAAACCGGATATAAAACTTAGGACCATCCCGACTAAGCTTGGGACAAATAGCCCAATTATTCCTGCTCCATGATGCGCCGCAGCATGTTGTACCTTTAGGAATCTCATCGCTTCTCTCAAGATCACCGGCGGAGTCAGAATAACGGCCAAAGCAAAACTAAAATCTTCGACCGTCTTTTTATCTATCCCTAAAATAAGGCCGGTAGAAATTGTTGCTCCTGAACGTGAAAATCCCCGGAAAGGCAAACAAATCCCCTGGACCATCCCGATCAAACAAGCCGGTATGGTCCCGACTGTTGACCACTGTTTTTGATCCTCTTCTTTTTTAAATCCTGTGCAAAGGATCAAGGCCCCGACCGCCGCCAGTGCCGCGGCGATCAAAAGCATATTGCCAAAGATCATTTCAATCTCAGCATGGGCAACACCTTTTAGAAATATTTTTTCGATCAAGGTTTTTAATATAATTCCCACCACTCCCGTTGCGATGGTCGCGATCACGATCGTTTTGACTGTTTCTAACGTCACTTTAGGGGAAGAGAAAAAATTTGTTTTCCACGATTTCCAAAAATAAACAATGACTGCCAGCATAGTGCCTGTGTGCAGCATCACCAACAGAAGGGTCATATCAGGACTCGTCGGATCAAGACCCATCAATTTTTCGGCAACGATGACATGGGCCGAGCTTGAGACCGGTAATAATTCCGTGGCCCCTTGGACAATGGCGAGGATCAAGATTTGCAGGAATGGCATAGGACTTCTAACCTCTTAAAGCGTAATAATACCCGTCTTTTTGCTTTATTTCAACGGAAGCTTCAAAAAGTTTGGAAATATTGCTGCGGGTAAGGATCGATTCCTTAAGACCATCTTTATAAAATTTTCCATTTTTCATTAAGATGACGCGGTTTATTTCCGGGATAATATCCGAAAGATTATGGGTAACAAGGATGATGCTTGTCCCTGACTTTGTAATTTTACTTAAAATATTGCTGAATTTATGAAGGGCGTAAAGATCAAGACTGTTGGTCGGCTCATCCAGGATAAGCGCCTTGGGATCATGCACCAAGGCCCTGCCGATCAAAAATCGCCTGGCTTCTCCGGAGGACATTTGGTCCATGGTCCTGTTACTCAAATTCCCGATCTCCAAGAATTCAATGATATCCCGGGCCTTTTTTTTCATCTGAGATGTCAGGTGTTCCCGGAAAAGCCCGATACTGCTGAAAAAACCTGATAATACCATTTCCATTCCGGTGATGTCCCTGTTGCAGGCATATTGCAGATCATTGGAAACGATCCCGAGCAAAGACCTCAGATCAAAAACATCCCAGGAATCTTTTCCCCAAATTTTAAATGAACATCCACTGTCCTGGTCAAAAGGATAATATTCCCGGGTGATGACCTTGATCAAGGATGACTTGCCTGCCCCGTTAGGGCCCAGAATGGCCACGTTCTCTCCCTCGAAGATCTTAAGAGAGATATCGTCCAGGACCTTCTGGAACTCACCTTTGAGAACAGTAATATTATTAAATTCAATTAAGGGAAGGATGGGGATTTTCTTTTTTACAGACACTCTTTGATCGCTGGCAATAGTTTATTGTATACTTCATTCTTTCCGACAAATGACCTGACCTTGATCTTTTCAGCGTCCTTTTTAAAGACCGCCACATCAAATAAGGTCAGGATGATTATATCACAATCAGGTTGATCTTCCAGGATTTGCCTTGCTGCTTCAAATCCATTTTCGTTGGGCAGGCTGATATCCATGAGGACAATATCCGGCTTCACACAGGCAGCCTTGAGCACGCCCATCTCCCCGCTATTGGCCTCAAATATCTCCAGGCCTAACTTGTGCCCGACAAGATAATCTTTGACTGTTTGACGAAAATCATCATGGTCGTCAACCAGCAAAATCTTTTTCTTCATGCACCTGCCTCTAAAATTTTCCTGGCTTCGATCCAATCCTGATGCTCAAAACCCGGCTGACGTCCGCGTTTCTCATAAAGCTCATACGCCTTTTTAGCGATCGCATCTGTACTGATATTCACCTTTACCGCTGATACCTTGATGCCCGTATTCACCACCGGCTTCTTGCCATTCTTCTTTCCTAACGGTTCCATAACTTCCCCTTTCTTGATATTAGTTCATTAAAATGCCTGAATAATTTATTTAAACTTCTCCGTTCATTAATTATAAAGGAAACGAACACCGCAAACCATGAGCTAAAGTACGTAGGTATATCAGTGGAAGTACGTATACCGCTTATTTATAGCCAAAGATCATCGTAAAGATGATGCAGACGACCAGGACCAAACCAATGGTCAATGCCATCCAGCCAAAAATCCTGAAAGCAAGGATCTTATTGGGTGACATCGGTTCAACTAACTGTTTGTAAAGCTCGCCCCGTGCCTTCATCGCTTCGTACTCCAGCGGCCGTTCACGCTTTAATTCTTCAAGGGACATGCGCCCGGTAAAGATCACCGTATCCATGGGGAACTTTTCCGGCCTGAAATGGGTGTTAAAAAAGTGTACCGTGAATATAAAGCCTGCCGCCAATAAGGCCTCATCACTATGGATGATGGTGGCCACATTGATGACCCATCCCGGTAAAACATGAGTGGCCCCTTCCGGGAACCAAAGCATCAGTCCTGAGGTGCCGATGACCACGACCCCCCAAAGCACGGCAAAATAATCAAATTTCTCCCAATAGGTCCATCGTCCATATCTTGGATAAGGCCCTTTGCCTGTATACCATTTGACCGTGGCGATGAATTCCCGCCAATCTTTTATTGAAAAAAGAATGCTTTCGGGGCCGAAAAGGGTCTCTTTTAAGCTCTTGAGATCGAGTTTCTTTTGATAAAAGATCTTCCAGAGATGCGCGATAAAAATACCGAATAACGTGACCGCGGCACAGCGATGAAGGAAACCTGAAACTGCAAAGCCACCCAAAAGCTTGGAAATGAACAATGCCCACGGAGTATACGAGAATTTCAACGTCATGCCGGTGATGGTCAAGGTCAAAAAACTGCAGATCATAATGATATGCAGTATCCGGTAAAAGACGGGGAAGCGTACATATTGCTTTTCTTTAGGGTCATACGGCTTGGGTGGATACAAGCGCCTCATCTCAAGCGATTTAGGCAGCCACAAGAGCGTATGAATAAGGCTCAATGTAAAAGTTCCCACCAATAGTCCGGTCATAAACCAAAAGGTCCAAAAGATCCAGGGGTATTTCTTGGGGTCATGGTGGGTGGCATGCGTCAAATAGCCTGCAAAGCGCCTGGATGCACCCTCATGGCACTGCTGACAGGTGTGAACGATGTTCCCCCTGCTTAAAGTAGAACGAGGGTCTGAAACAGGGAATATCTCATGGGAACCGTGGCAATCCTGGCATTTGGCAGATCTTGCATATCCAAGCCTGGATGCTTTGCCATGAACTGTTTGAAAATAGGTTTCCGCGATATCTTTATGGCATTTACCGCATGTATTCATGATCTCAAAACGGAAAACATCCTGATCTGTCCGTTTGATGGTATGCGCGGTGTGACAATCGTTACAAGCCGGCAATTGACCCGAATTCTTAGCTTGACCGATGGCATGAACACTGGTGATATATTTCTCATAAACACCTTTATGGCACGCCGCGCAAGTAGTCGCGATATTATTCCTGTTCACGGAAGAGGCTGGATCAGCGGCGGGAAGCTGCTTATGCGCCGTATGACAGCTGGTGCAAGTTGCCGCCACGACCAGGCCTTGCTGAAGCACCTTGCCATGGATGCTTTCGGTATAATTGGTGGTGATATTATGCTCAGTCCCTTTATAGAGGACAGCGGCTTTCTCATTTTCCCGATGACAGCGGGCGCAAAGGACCGGAACATTGGTCGGATAGGTGGCTGATTTAAGGTCCTTATGAGAAAGGACCCCATGGGTGCCGTGGCATTCCTGGCAAGAAGGGGCATTAAGATTGCCTGCCATAAATAATTTACCATGGATCCCCTGCTGATAAAGTTCCACCTGCTGGCTGTGACAGACCGCGCAATTTACTTTTTTCGTGATCGTCTCACAAGCGCGGACCTTGGAAACAGATACCTGGGTATGGCACTGGGAACAGGCAACCTTGGCATGAATGGAGCCATTAAGCTCTTTTTCGTCGACAAAGAGCGAATGATGGCCGTTGGATGAAACAATGTCTTGCTTGCCATGACACGTCAAACAATCCTTATCCGCCACTCCCTGCGCGTAAAATACGACGCGGACCTTGTGGGGCTGATGGCAGTCAACGCAAACAGGGATGCTTTGCGGGTCTTTTTCCCATAATTCACCCTTGATGATCTTGCGGTGCACCTTTTCGATCTGGCTATGGCATTGTAAACATGTTTTGACGACGTTTCCGCGGGCAATGGATGAACGCGGGTCTGTATGTGGAAGGATCTGATGGGCGCTATGGCAAGAAGCGCAGGTGGCGGTGACATTAAGCCCTTTTTTAAGAAGACCTTCCCCGTGCATGCTTTCAGAATAATTTTCTAAAATGTGATTTTCCGGGATATTGCGTTGAAGCGAAACAGGCTTGCCTTCGCTATGGCATGAGCCGCAGACAAAGGGAATATTAAACGGTGTTACTTTAGAATGCGGATCTTTGACCGGAAGGATATCATGATTGCCGTGGCAGTTGACGCATCGAGGGGCCAGTTTGTCGCCGCGGGCCAAGGCACGGCCGTGAACACTATCTGAAAACAGAGCTTTTTCATTAAGATGGCACTTGCCGCAATCAACCGGCAAGGGCGTCTGATGAGGGAAATCACTCCCGATCAAATCCGTATGACAGCTGGTACAAAGATTTTTACCATGGACAGACGCTTCAAATACCTTTTGATCGATCAGAGGCGCCATGCTGGCATCACCGTGGCATGAAAAACAATCATCATTCGAAGGAGCTTTCACGACAGGGGTGCTTGTAGCAGTGGTTTGGGTAAAACTAATGCTAGGTGCCAAAACCAAACACTGGATAAAGATCAGATATATAAAAATTCGTCTCAACATGATCTACTCTTTTTTAACCGGATGCCGGCCATTGATCCATGACCAATTCCCCGGGTAAACATCCGGATCAAAGATCACAAAAAAACCATGCCAAATAAAAATGGTCACACAGGCTAAGATGGCCTCGTAGCAATGAACAGTCCTAACCACATCATAAAGCCATTTGGGGAAGGACCTTAAAAACCAGACTTCACTGAACATTAAGAAACCAGTAAGGACCATGATCACCGAACCCCATAACAAAGCCCAATATTCCAATTTTTGCACATAACTATAGAGACCTGTCTTGGGTTTTTCCTTGCGCCCCCCGAGGTAATACTGGAAGGTCTGGAAGAATTGCACAAAATCTTTCTTCCTGACACTCAAATTTTCCAATTGCCAACGGCCTTTTCTTGTAAAAATTAAATAATAAAAATGGTACAAAACCAAGGCGCAGAATACAAAGCCAGTACCCCGATGTCCCAAGCGTAGCCAATCACCATGCCCATAAAACATGAAAGACCACCAGGTTTGAGGGAATTTAAGAGAAAATCCCGAGTACGCAAGAAGGATAAAGGTCACCGCTAATATGAAATGCTGCCAGCGTTCATTTAAACTCATACATGGCTTGCCTTTTTCCAAAGAATGCCGGTAATACGCCATGGCTTTCTTGGAAAAATCAAGAATGTTATGTAACAATAGGATGCCCGATACAAAAAAGATCAAAAAGATATAGAAATTACGCACCATATTATTGGCAGGATTGTTGCCTAACTTAAAACTTCCATGGACCATGCCTCGGGCAACTTCTGAACTAATACCCGGATGACATTGGCCGCAAGTTTTCTCAAGATTCTTAGGATTGATCATGGAGTTAGGATCCGACGATGGAAGGATCTCATGGGCCCCATGGCAGGAAGCGCAATTGGCCGCAGTCATTGTCCCCTGCTGTATAGCAAGCCCATGATAACTTTGCATATAACTTCCAAAAACATTTGAAGGCAAGCTATATTTAACATTGATACGCTCGGCAGAATGACATTGCCCGCAGGTCTGTGGGATATTCGCTGAAGATACCTTTGATGAAGCCCTTTTGACAGCGTCGATATCATGTTCTCCATGGCAATCGGTACAAACAGGCGTGTCCCGGCTGCCTGCGGCCAAGGCCTGGCCGTGGATCCCTTTAGAATATTGAGCATATTCCTTCTTATGGCATTGGCCGCAAGTATTGGGAATATTAGCCCAATATAATTTTGACGATCTGTTAACTGGTTTGTTGATATCATGCGCCCCATGGCAATCACTGCACACCGCGGCTTTCGTATCCGTCGCTTGTTGGAAACTAAGGCCATGAACACTATCTAAATAGGTTTTTCCCTTAGCGAATTCGGCTTGAGAATACTTTTGATGACATCCAGAACAAGTCGTGGGAATATTCTTGCGATTGACCGGAGACGTTGGGTCATCAATCGGCATGATCGCATGATGATCACCATGGCAATCAGTGCAAGCAGCTGTCAATGAAGTCCCCTTGACCATGGCCTTGGCATGATCGCTATTAAGCCATGCCGTGCTTTCTTTGTCATGACAAACAGCGCAATCAACCTTGGCCACTTGATCTTGATGAGGAGTGTCTTTGATATCGGTATGGCAATCAACGCAATTTAATGACCCATGAGCTGAATTATTAAATGCTTTTTGGTCTACTGAATGGCATGAAAGGCAAGAAGTATTGGCAAGTTTGTCCTGGGCATGGCTGACGCCTGTAGAAAAAAATAAGCACAGCAAGAATGTTAAATATATAGATATTCGACGGACCATAGCTTAACATAATCATAAAATATATATCTAAGGAGGGTTATCCGTAGAACTACGTAAATCCTAAAGCAGTTTCACTTAATTGCAGGGGTTTTTATTGCTGCCAGAGCTTCCGCGATCTGGCTGCTTAAGGTTGTACATGCCAAGCTTAGTGTTTTGGCCATTCCGGAATAATTCTGTGGGCTGATAGCTGTTCGGATTTCAGATCTTTTGATGATCAATGTTTTTGAAAGTTGCACATCGATGATCGTCCATTGCGCAACAAGGAACATATCACCATCAAGTTCACTGTCCAATTGGACAAGTTCCAAATTTACTTGATATTTAACCGCCAATGAAGGATTCCAGGGATACAAGGTCAATTTTGATCCTGGGATCATTTGGGTCAAGCCCTCACGGACCATTCGCGCCATCCCCAGATCAAGGGATTCGCCCCAACGGTCAAATTCATCAATTTTAAGCACCCCTTCTTTATCCTTGGTCACCATTTGAGGCCTGTCTAAATATTCCGGCAATTTAACCGGCCCAATACCAATGATCAAACCAGGAGTAATATTTATTTTC
The DNA here is from genome assembly GCA_964487685.1 of uncultured Planctomycetales bacterium. Taxonomy (GTDB): domain Bacteria; phylum Omnitrophota; class Gorgyraeia; order Zapsychrales; family Fredricksoniimonadaceae; genus JABDGZ01. The sequence goes on along the minus strand of CAZASA010000013.1, from coordinate 21,152 downwards.
TTACTTACTTGGGCCTCATTGATCGTCGAAAGCAAATAAAATCGGGGCGTCGGGCTCATAGGGCTATTGGGCAAAGAAATACAACCGCTTAAAAGCATGACAAAACAGCCAACACTTAACTTCAGGCATGATGTGATCTTGACACCCTTCATCTTATTGCCTTTCCTTTTAATAAACTTTCAGGATGTTGTTCCAGGTATTCGGTAAGCAAACTGACGGAATGCATGGCCTCTTTCGTTTCCAAAAGCATACTTTGAAGATCGTTAAGGCTTCGTGATATTTGGCCTGAATTGACCAATTTATTGATCCCCTGTGAAGTCGCTTCCAGATTCTTTGCGATTTCTTTGATCGGTAAGTTTTCTATAACTTCAAAAATATCCGGGGAAATAGGAAGAGTCGGCAGCTCTGGATACTGACTGGAGATACCCCGAAGTTTGGCCGGATTATCCGGATAAAAATCAAATGAGATCATTAGCTGGCCTGTTAAAAAACTTTGCACTTCCAGGTTTCCCCGAAGTCCCAAGGCGATCATTTTCCGGGCGCCATCCAACTCCCCAAAACTGAGTGCCCCTTTAATACGGTCCTGCTGGATCTCAACGATCACAGGAAGTGTAATAGTTCCGGCTTTTGAATCATAGATGAGGCTGATGTCCTTGACGATCCCGATACTGACCCCCCTGAACATCACCGGGGCTCCGATGGAAAGTCCTTTAACGGAACCGTCAAAGTATAATATAAATTTATTTGTCTTTTTAAAAAGCTCCCCCGAGCCAAAGACCACGATGGAAGACATCAGCAATACGAGGGCACCGATGACAAATATCCCGATCACTGTTTTATTGACTTTTCTGCTCATTTTTAAATTGCCCTCTCGTTAGAAACTCAAGGACCCTGGGGTCTTGGGAATTGGCCAGTAAATCCTTGGGGTTTCCGGCCGCTATCATGGTTTTACTAACCTCATCGAGGAACACAGAATTGTTCCCAATGGCAAATATACTGGCAAGCTCGTGGGTCACAATAACGACCGTTGCCCCCAACCCATCCCTTAGCTCAAGGATCAAATCATCAAGCTTTCGCGCGTTGATAGGATCAAGCCCGGCGGACGGCTCATCAAAAAAAATGATTTGGGGATCAAGCGCGATGGCCCGCGCCAGGCTCACCCGTTTGCACATCCCCCCGCTTATCCCTGAGGGAAAAAAATCCTCCTGCCCTTCCAAACCGACTAAGGAAAGCTTTAATGCGACGATCTCCTGGATCTGTTGGGGGGATAGTTTTGTATAAAGTTGTAACGGCAGCGCCACATTCTCGCCTACCGTCATCGAGCTCCATAACGCGCCTTCTTGATAAAGAACGCCAAATCGCCGCATAATATTTTGCTGCTCATCTTCATCAATTTCCCAAAAGCTCTTGGCATAAAATAAGACCTTACCGCTAGTTGGCTTTTTGAGGCCGATCATCGCTTTAAGCAAGGTACTCTTGCCGCATCCGCTGACCCCCATGACAATAAAAATATCACCTTTATTCACTTTAAAATTAAGGTCCTTCAAAACAGGACTATCATCGTATCCAACTTCAAGTCCCTGCACTTCAATGACCGGCTGTGTTGTTGTGTCCATAACCTATACTCCCAAAACCTGACAAATAAAGGTGATGATGGCCGTGGCAATGACCAGACCGGTTATAGCGGTGACAACCGCTGAAGTCGCTGCTTCTCCCACACCGGCCGCATTCCTTTTACATTGGATACCCCGCAGGCAGCCGGAAACCGCGATGATCACCCCAAAAACGAAACTGTGGATAAGCCCGATCCATACATAGCTAAGTTTTACAGCAATTTGAGTATGGTTTAAATATTCCGATGGATTAAGATGGAACATCATGATACTGATCAAAAACCCGCCTAAGATAGCCATCAAATCTGCGTAGATGGTCAAAACCGGCATCATGGTGACCAAGGCCATGACGCGCGGTAAAACCAAAAACTCAACCGGAGATACCCCGAGCGTCTTTAGCGCGTCAATTTCCTCATTACTTTCCATCATCCCCAGTTCCGCGGCGAAAGACGCACCAATGCGGCCTGAAACAATGATACCTGTCATTACCGCCGACAATACGCGCACCATAGCAATCCCGACGATATCAGCGATATAGATCTGGGCCCCGAACATTTTCAGTTGTATCGATGCGACAAAGGCCAGGATCATGCCCACTAATAAACTGATCAAAGAAACAAGCATCAAGGTGTCCACCCCGCATCTTTTGACCAGGAGCATAAAATCATCCCAGCGAAAGTATGACCTTCCCGTGATGATGCGGCAAAATGAAACAGCGATATCCCCTATGAAATTAACAAGCATCCTTACGCTTTCGCCAATTTGAAAGACTTTCTGTCCGATCTCTTCCAAAAGCGATTGCTGCTTTTTCAGGGGTAAAATGGTCTTTTCAGGGGCCTTTAATGCAAGGACTAAAAGCTTTTGCGCTTCCTTGGGCAAACCTTCACGGGCAACCTTGATCTTCTTGGCTTCGCTCTCCTTGAACAATCGAAGTAAAAAAGTGATGAGCCCGCTGTCCCATTTCAACTCCGGTGAAACATTAAAATTGATTTGATCAATATCGGGATGCTCTTGGAGTTGTGCGCTTACTTCACCTTCCGAAAGAAGGCCTTGGGAAATATGCCAGTCCCCGCTTAACTTAATAAGAAGTGTTTTCGGTGTTGAAAAATCATAGGCAAGTTTTTCATTAGGCATATTCTACAAACAAGGCGACATCCTCCGAAAAATCCGGTAAAGGACCATCTTCCTTGGAAGCTGTATAATAATTCTCTTCCTCTTTTTGGTATAACCAGTTATAAAGCACCTTTTCGCCTATAATATCCCCGTTGATGGCGTCATAAGATGTACCTGCAAATAGATCCACCGGTTCCCCTTGGGCTTTATTGATGCGTCGATTTTGGTTTTTCATGATTCCCTCCAAAAATAATCGTAGAAACCTTGTGGGCATTAAAATCCCACCCGGTCATATAACGTGTTACGAACATATCATTCAAAGCAGGGTCACTGGCGATCTCTTTATCATTGAGGTCTTCCAGTAACCGGTATTCTTTTTGTTCATTTAAGTTCTTCATACAGTCCCTATCTGATACGTATATCATTGATGTTACCGATAATTCCGAATGCTTGTAAAAGCCAAATACAGACAACGATCATGACAACAATATTCAAGACTTGCTTGATCTTTGCATCCATTGGGATGTAATTATTGACCAGCCACAGGATCACTCCTACGACCACCAAGACGACTACTACTGAAATTAATGACATTTTTCTATCCTCCCTTCTGTAAATAACCTATCAGCATCTTAAGGGTGGAATGACAATGAAACAATTGAACCGAGGTATAATAGGAGTTTGGTGAAGGGTGATCAGTTTGAAGCAGGGATCATAAAAGAGAAGGTTGCGCCGCGATCAGGGTTATTAGCTGCATCCATACGGCCGCCATGCGCTTCAATAATGGAAAGGCTGATGGAGAGGCCCATGCCCAAACCATCCGGCTTACTTGTAAAAAAATGCTTGAATAGCATCGGCTTATTTTGTTCAGGGATCCCGCATCCGGAGTCCTTTACCTCTACCATGACCGTCTTATCATCTTTACGCGATGATCTCACCAAGACTTCATGCGAGCCTTGATCTTTCTCCATCGCGTCAAAACCATTATTGATAAGGTTCAAGAGGACTTGCTGCAGCTGTATTCGATCGCCTTGGATAGTCGGCAGATCACTTTCCAATTCAGTTTTAAGCACATTGTTCTTGATGTTAAGACCTGCCGTAAGCAGCATGACCGTTTCTTTAATAAGGGCATTGATATCAATGGGTTTTATTTCAACTTCACTCTTTTTTAAGAGTGACCGTAATCGCCGGATGATCTCAGTTGCGCGCTTGTCATCATCAATAATGTACCCAAGGACTTCCTGAAGTTGCGGCTCTCTTTTGGCCAGCATGCGTTGGCCGGCTTGCGCATATGAAAGAATGGCCGTGAGCGGCTGCTTGATCTCATGGGCCAGCGAAGAAACAAACTCCGCCAGTTGTCCAACCCTGGTCACATGCAAAAGTTCATCGCGCTTTTCCAGGATCTCCAGGTCCCTTTGCTTTAATAAAGTAATGTCGGTTTTAACCCCTACATAATGGGTAACGGTAGCGTTAATATCACGCACCGGAGAAATACGCAGTAAATTCCAATACTTTTCCCCATTCTTTTTAAATTGCAGCAGCTCCCCAAAAAAAGATTTGCCATGAAGCAACGCAAGTTTAATCTTTTCAAGATCACAGGGATCAACATAAGCTTGCTGGTCCAAGAAATAATTCCTGCCAAGGATCTCCTCTTTGGCATATCCGGTCATTTTATAACAAGATTGATTGGCGTAGATAAAAGGAAAATCGGGCTTAAGGGCATCAATAATAAAAATGCCGTCCGCCGTTGCTTCCATGGCTTTAGTGCGGATATGGACCTGTTCCTCGGCCCGATGGTGTTTGCCGGCTGCTTGTATTAATTGTCTACTTCTTATGTTTAATTCTTCGCTTTGTATCATAGGCGTCGCCCGGAGGATTAGTTTAGGAGGACCGCTCATAGCGGCATTTGAGGCAGGAGAATCTGTCCAAGGGAGCATCCTCGAATGTCGATTGGATACTACTCTTTAATCAAAAAAATGTCAATCCATTCTTACTGCAGGGTCTCGTGGAACCATTCACGGATCAAACGCAGCATTTCATCCCTGTGTTCAAGGAAGAGATATTCAGCATGGGGACCATTTTTAATGATCCTTAACCGTTTTAAAGCCGTCGTATTCTTATACAACTCTTCTGAATGCCAATAACGGATGACCCAATCCGAGTCGCCATGAATATAAAAAATAGGGATCTTTGTCTTTTTGACTATATCAAGGGGTTTCTCCTTCTTATACCAAAAAGGCCCCGGCCTGACCCCTTTGCCATGGCGGCCTTCACCAAACAGGTTATAAAAAAGGTCGTTCTTAAAATTAAGCTCCCAAAAACGATAATCGATCCTTCCCCAAGCCACCGGGGCGCTGATCGCGATAATGCTGTTGATCAAGGAAGTTTTAGAAGCGGCGATAATGCTGGTGGCTGCTCCCAGAGACAGCCCGATCAATCCGATCTGCTCATAAATTTTTGCGGCAAACTCAACAATGCTCAACAGGTCTAAATATTCTTTGGCTGTCCAAAAAAACAGTCCTTTGCTCTTGCCGTGGCCTCTGAAATCAAACAGGACAATATCATATTCATCATTTAACGATTCCCCCAACTGCTTAAGGAGTATAGCCTGCTTGCTATTGAAAAAACCATGGGCAATAATAATGACCTTCTTATGGCCGGCTTTTAAAAGATCGTAATGGATTTGTTGGTGGTCCGTACTTGCTAAATATCCTGATAATTTCATCTTGCTGACCATTCTCTCAATGATAATAGCCGCGGCAGATCGAGGAACTTGCCCTCTGTTTTTCTTATGACAGGAACTTCTGAACTTTCCGGGTCCATGGCAGCGCCCCCGGCGTGCATCATATTCTTGAACATTCCCCACTCACTTTTCAATTTATCAGATAAAGAAACCCAGGCCGTTATCTTGCTTTCAGACCAGGCATGTTCATGGCGGCTGACATTTTTATACACCTTGATCATTTTAGCGGCGCAAAGGTCAATGGCAAATTCTTTGGTCGTTGCCTTGGCATTGATCTTCATCTGTTCAATTTCTTGTGATGACCTCTTAAGGCACCAGGACAATGCCGCTGTAAAATTATTCTTGTTATCGACAAAAACCAGTCTGCCGTTATAACCATTTTTAACGACTTCACGCACCCCCGGGGCATCCATGGCCACGACCGGGACACCGGCAGCCATGGCTTCGACCAACACGATCCCTTGTGTCTCACTTAAAGATGCAAAAGCAAATATATCCATCGCGTGGTAACAATCAACAAGGTCCTGGCCTTTGAGGACCCCCACTAAATGCAGCCTGTCCCGGGCGCCCTGCTCCTCGAAGATCTTTTCGATCATCTCCTTAAGAGGGCCATTGCCGCCGACCAAAAAATGTGCTTTGACATTCTTTTTTAAGTATTGCGCAACACTGCGGGCCAAAAATTCCAAATTTTTCTCAATAGCCAGCCGGCCGATATAACCGATGATAACAGCTTTTTGGGGGATCCCAAAACGCTCGCGGATTGATTTCCAATCACCTTTAGCAAATTTTTTCAGGTCTACTCCTGTTGGGACCACCTCAATGGGTGTCGTTACGCCTCTTTCTTTTAGTATGACCCGGACACTTTCGCTCGGCACGATCACCTGGGTTACCATGTTCGCGTACCCGGTAAAAAGGTCTAATATAAAACGTTTTGTCGCTTCATTTTGGACCGGTAAATAATGCATGTGCTGTTCGAACATCGTATGATAGGTAAAGATCAATGGAATATGGTATTCGCTGCTGAGCCGAACGGCTATGTCCCCCATCCAAAACGGATGGTGGCAATGGATAATATCCGGGGCAAAGGTCTTCATCAGTTCCGGTAATAGATTTGACATGGGAAGTGCGATCGAAAAATCTGATTTATTGAATTTCTGAATGGCCCGCAGGCGTATCACGCCCACTTCATCAAGCGGCATCCCTGCACATACAGGAGCAACTATAAAAACCTCATGGCCTAATCTTTCAAATTCCGCTGTAAAAGAATGGATGGATTGCTCGATACCTCCTACCATCGGTGCATATGTATTTGTCATCATTAATATTTTCATATTTTCACTTCCTTTGATCTTTCTATCTCAAATAATACTAGAGATGTGCCGTTTCCTTAATTTTTATTAGAGAAACGGCCCCCTTTTAATTCTATAAGCGCTTTTCTGGCTGCCCGGCAAATGGCTTCATAAGGATCCTGTGTCCCCATCGTTAATCCTTCTTTTTCAAGATCCTGAGGATAAAGAGGCTTACCGAATCTAACCCTGATCGGATAACATTTGGGATACTTGGCCGTACTTGGCCATGCCTCATGTGCCCCCATGATCGCCACCGGCACGAGCATGGCACCGGTCACCTTTGCCAGGATACCGAAGCCTTTCTTAAATTCCCCGACCTCACCGGTGGTGGTGCGTAACCCCTCCGGAAAAAAGCACAGACCCTTGCCGTGCTTCAATACATAAAAACAACTGCGCAATGCCTCTAAAAAATGGGTTGAAAAATCAAAAGGGATAAATCTTCCCATCTTGACAAGGTTCCTTAAGACCCGGTTCTTGATAAACGGCCTGAAGAAATACGGGCCAAAAACGAAATAAAAGATCTGAAACACCGGCCTGCGCGGTAAGCAAGCACCGATAGCTGGTCCATCAATAAAACTTGTATGATTGCCATATAAAATATACGCGCCTTTTTTGGGAACATTCCCAGCTCCTTCTGATTTAATATTAAAGAACATTTTAAAGATCAAACAATCGATGGCCGTCATGGTAAAACGGAACAACCAGGCAAAATAGCCGGTGGTCAATTCAAGCATGTGAAGGGTCTCTTCTTTAGGAAGAATGTCTAAATGTTTTTTCCAATAATCTTCCCCCATTACTGCCCCTTGCTCTTCGTGAGGGATATTTTTAGCTCCCTTTAACGCCTCTGATACATCGATGATCAAGTCCTTTACACTAAAAGCTTTCGCGATAGACTCTACTTTTAAATCCGCGCTAAAAGCTGATTTAAGGCTCGAGGTAAGCTCGATCCTTCCCAATGAATCAATGCCAAGGTCAAGCTCTAAAGAATCTTCAAGGATGATCGGGTTTCTGATATCACTTAATTGCTTGAGGCATTGCAATATCCGTTTGCCAATGACTGAACCTGTTAACAACAGGTCATCAGCTGAAGGCTCACCTGAGACCGGAAGCGCCCCTTCTTTACCGGCGATGACGCGCGGTTCATAGATCTTCTTGATCTCATCCCTGTTTAATTTCCCTAAAGCATCACGCGGCAGGTCTTCAAGTGTGATCGTAAAACCATTTAACCTTTTTTCTAAAGGCAATGATTGAGAAGCATTATCAAATCGCTCTTTGAGGACAAAACGCAGGTTTACCTCACCGAATTCCCTGAAATTATCAAGATTTGGCTCGATGATGGCCCAAAGCGCCTTTGATTGTATGACGCCATTCATGCCTGAAACGATAAAGACACACATCTCTTTGACAGGGGCGGACTTTGAATAAAACTCCTCCAACATCATAAAATCATCAAATGGCGATATAAGGGCTTCTATCATTAATATCTTCTTCCTTCATTTCCAATGAATTCGTTCCCGGGATGGCCCTGGCTTTCTTAAATCCAGGCAAGTGGATATCGATGGTTGGTTCTTTCTTAAACCATTGACCCTGCCATCGGACAATGGTATTGCCTTCTTGGGGTATGATAGATATCTGAATATCCCCAAAACTTGTAGGCGCCCATCCAAAGGACATTATTTGTTTCTTTTCGATCCAATTTTTAGGGATCCCTGAACACAAGATCAACCGATCGTCCTCTTGCCTGACAAAACAATTCCTGACCATCAAGACCCATTCTGCCGCGGCCCAAACATGCTGACCGTCCCCCATGCATCCTCCGCCGGTGCGCGGATGGATCGACTCCGGCCACTGTCCTGTCGGGGAGGCCAATTCAGCTACCGCGGTCATCAATCCAAAATACCTGGGATCACCCGCGCGTAAAAGCACTTGGGCCAAATGCAAGGTCAGGTAAGGATTAATACCTGAATGGGTCATGTCATGGAAGAAACCGCCATGCACCAAATAATTCTTAATTAAAAAATCAGCCGTGTCCATGATCCTTGGATCGTTGGCCCCAAGGACCTGGAGCGGATAACTGGCGATCAAGGAACCGATGGCGCCACTATCCATGCGGCGATAAGGAGAAGCCGGGATCGCGGGCCTTACTAAGCGCTCGTTAACTTTCTTTAAACTTTGATTTATACTCACCATCAATGAAGATGATTCATTATCAAAATAAATGGCCACATCAAGATCTTGATAAGCCTTGCTCAAAAAGGCCGCGGCTTTTAAACCTGCAATAGCCCAAAAATCATCCCAATAATAAAAATCATTCGGCCCCAAATGCTCAGCACTAAAACCTGAAGGCAATAATCCCGCGTGCAGGGACTGGACTTCACTTGATAATCGTTTTTTACAGATCCATTTAGCCCCCCGTTGGATCGAGTCTTCCCATTCTTGAGGGGGCAGACTTCCGGTTAATTCACAATATTGGCGCATGATCCATAAAGCCTCACCGTTAGAATCCCATTCCCCTTCCTGGGACAAAAAATAACCTTGGGCTGTTTGACGATCGCGAAAACAATCCAGGGCACGTTTAACGCGGTCCTTTAACCCGACAGATAACAAAGCATTTAATATAAACGCGGCATCACGGAACCAAAAACGCCTGTAGATAAAAGGGCCGGGATAAACTTCCTTGGGGGAATGCAGGACCATAGTATGGATGGCTGCCTGATACAAGAATTTAAAATGTTCATCAGGTATTTGTAATGCACAAACCCCCTGGAGACTGTCTTTCCATACTTCTTGAGCAGTTAATTCATTAAAGACTTTCTTATCGATCTTGTCCTTAACTAATGGCAATGAAATAGTGACTTCTAACGGAACTCCGATGTCTATAGGGAACAAAGCGACCGCGGTGGCCATGCCTACCTTACAGGACACTTCTGTTTCATCCCCCTGTGACGACAAACGGCTATAAATATCTCCCCGGTTATAATCAGAATAGAGGCATTTCTCCGGGGCCTTATCGAAAAGGACGAGATGTTGGCCATTGACCTGCCATCCCAAAACTTTTTTAAGTGAAACGATACTATAGATAAAACTTATTCCCTCGGGATTATACGGCCTTAGTGAAACAGCCAATCGTGCCTTGCTGCCAGCGTATCCTGTGATCTTAAGCTGGCAGATGGATGTTTGTTCCACCCCCACGACCTGCGCTTTTAAGATCAGCTTTGATCGATCAAGATTTGATTCTGTGATCACACAAAGATCGTCCTCCATCAGCATCGTTTGTTTGACAGTCAGGCAACGGGAAGGGATCAATGGTAATCCATCTTCCGGGATGATCCAGACATCAATGGACCAGCTGTCGTAATAGGGCGTCAAAAGCCCCCGAGGGTCTACGAGAGGAAACTCGCTGCCACCCGGAACGCCCAACGCGGTCCAATTGCGATGGGTCAGGTTGATCTGGGTCAAGGAAAAAGAGCGCGGGATAAACGCCTCGTTGCGGGGATCATATTGGCATTCCACCCAATAAGGCCAGATCCAATCCAGATTATGCTGGATGGCCAGGCTGTTGATAAGCCCGCGCGCGTGCAGGACAACCCCGGAACGCAATAGTTCCGTCGGCGCCGCGACTTCAGAAGGTTGAGCAAAATTCTGTAATTGAGCAATTAGCTTGATCGGGTCTAAAAATCCTTGGGATAGCGCGGCCCTTTTAACTAAAAATCTCCAGGGAAGCCATTGCCACCACTTAAAATAATCCTCTTTTCTCAAAGAAGCCCTGAAAACCCACCATTTAAAACAAATAAAGGTAAATGATCCTGTTATTGAGGTGGCAATAATTAAGGCAACTAAAACAGATCCAGGCCAATGGCTTAAAATGCGATGATTGATTAAAACGTTAATTCCTAATGCTAATGTATTAATAATCGCATAACGGATGACTTCTAAGAATGAAAATTTATTGTTCTTAAATATCCAATATTTACAAAGTAAATACCCCGCTACTCCTGCAGATGTAAACGATATCCCTTTGGCTAAACTATAGGGCAGAAAATGAAATAAAACATAATATATACTAAAGTCCGTCGCCGTGACAATGCTCCCCGCGAGGCAAAACCTGATAAATTCATTCTTTATATAAATATTTAGTTTCAAAAGACCTCCCCGCCCTGTTTCGGACCTTAAGTTTTAACTTATCAGCGATCATCCTGTTCCTTAATCTCCAAGGATGTACCTTTTTACTAACAGGCATGTCGTAAGTCAGGTCAGCATGAAAATTATCAAATAAACGGGGATGTGTCCGCTCAACAAAGCGGTGATAAGAAACCAGGGGAGATTCGGAGGGGGTATTTGTTCCCACCCCCAGCGCAACTTTGATTATATTGAACAAGAAATGAAACTCTCCCACTGAACATCTTTTATCCGATAACTTCCTTATGGCCATATACAAACTCATATTTCTAAAAGAATACTTTTGCAATCCGTACCGGCGAAACTTGTTAAAATACAGGTAATAACTCTTATGATGAGGCTTGAGTGTCATATTTGCAAAAAGCTCCCACTCCCGCCCCAAAAAATGACAGCAGGGCCGCTCTGTTAACTTCATGCAACTATTTTATGCGTATGGCTCTAATGAATCAATTGTACTAAGGTATAACGAAAGACGACGATCGTAAGATCGTCCCCTGAATATATCGAATTCTATGAATTACTTCTCTCAATGGATATTCCTGATCGTCCGCTCTGCTTCCAGCCAATTGTCTAAATGATGGCCGCCCTTTTCCTGATATAACTGATAGGCAAGGACCTTGATCTTCTCATGATGAAAAGGTGCGGCCCCATGCTCTTTATTGTCTAATTGTTCTGCCTTGCTTTGATGATGATGCTTTGACATATTTCCCCCTATTGTATTGTCCCAAATAAAGCGCCCACCCCAGCTGTTATGCCCATGGCAAGCGCACCCCAAAAAGTAACTCGAAGGGCTGACCTTAAAATGGGCGCTCCGCCAGTGATCGCCGCTAAAGCACCGAGCCCTGCAAGAAATACCAGTGTTGTCCCAAAAATGATAGGAATTAATCCGGATAGCGGTGCAACAAGCACCATAAGAAGTGGCATCGAAGCCCCCACTGAAAAAGTCACTGCCGACGCCATCGCGGCTTGGACCGGGTGGGGAATAAAATTAACAGAAATGCCCAATTCATCACGGGCATGTGCGGCTAAGGCATCCTTGGCCATCAATTGCTTGGCGACCTTTTTAGCGAGCAACGGGTCTAAGCCCCTTTTTTCATAGATCAATGCTAATTCTTTATGCTCGTTCTCATTATCTTCTTTTAGTTCCTTGCTTTCGCGTTTAAGGTCCGCCCGCTCAATATCCGCTTGTGAACTGACCGATACATACTCTCCGGCCGCCATTGACATAGCCCCTGCCACCAACCCTGCGATACCGGCTATTAACACAGAACTATGCGTTCCATGGGCCGCGGCTACACCGACCACAAGACTTGCGGTCGATAGTATCCCGTCATTGGCACCCATCACTGAAGCACGCAGCCAACCGATCCGGTTAATATGGTGCTTTTCCTTATGACGAGTCTGCGCCATGACTATTGAACGTCATGCCTGATAGATTCTGACACATCACGTCCGGCTGATCTCATATCATGCCCGGCAGACCTCATATCATGACCAAATGAAGATCTGAATAACGGTCGTCCATCAGCAATGGCCCAGACTAAAAAGACCGCTAACAAAACCGTCAAAACACCGGTAGGCCGATATCCCCATGACTTGCTGTACGGCCATGAAGGCAAGGAAATAATGACCAAGGCAATAACGATCAATAATATAAAAGTTTCATTAGACATTTTTTTACCCTTTCTATTTAATAATTATTATTAGTAATCCGCTCTGCTTCATACCAATTCTCAAGGTCAGTCCCGCCTTTTTCTTCATGCAGCTGATAGGCCAGCATTTGAATTGGCCTTTGGTCCACCACAAAATTCGTTTGGTCAAATATTCTTTCGTGATGAAACGGCGCGCTCCCGTGTCCTGTATTAGCCATTTGTTCTTTTAAACTTTTTAGATGAGTATGTTTAGACATATAGCCCCTTTTTTAACAACTACATAAGAATTTCTCACTTCCCTTTTCAACTAAAAGGACGTGTCCTTCACGGACCAGCCAACCGATGCTCATGTAGGCCAATTCTTTTTCGTTCTCTAAATAGGACTCGATCTCCTTTATGCTGACCGGTCGTTTTTTCTCGTCAATTAATGTTAAGATCTCCCCTGATGCAATCCCAATTTGCGTGATCATGATCTTTCCCCCAGTACATTGTTCCTGTTCAATTTGGAATATTAATGATCATATTTTAAGAGTAGGCTAAAAAATAACAATTATACTTAGGTGTTATGAAATGACGGCGGAGAATTGTGTTATTGGCTAGGCGATCTTAAGGCGGTTAAACACAGGGACTTTGGCAAAATCCAAGATAAACGCAAAGACCACTGTCGCCGCAAATATCCCTCCTACAATAAATATAGACAGCGGGATCATGGCAATTCCGCAAATCGCGAGCGTTGAAGCGATCAGTAGATCAAGCACCGATGACCCGACGAGCCACCGGCTGGGGGCAGATGATCCCAGGCGCAGGCGTTCACGGTTCAAATAAGTAGTTGCCTGATTAGAAAATACGAGCAGCACAAAGCTCATCGTTTGTAACATTCCAATTTCAAAACCCAGGCAAAATTTACCTATGGCCAGTATGCCTGTGCAAAAGATCAACTCGCTTATTCCCATAAAGACGCCAGCGATCGTCAGTGAACTTATGCGCCAAACATTTGGTTTTTCTGATGGTTGTACGTTGTCTGTGGTCAAGGACATGCCTAAGAGATCGCCAGTAAGCATTATAATAACCATTAGCATTGGTGTAAGGATCGCATGTCCGGTCATGAGCAGACCCACCGCCAAAAAGAGGACCTTCATGATTTTACCCGTAACAGAGTTTAGCGTATACGTCAGGATACGCTGGAACGTAACACGGCCTACTTTTACCGATGAAACAATACCGCCCAGCCCCGGCTTAGTCAGCACTATCCCGGCCGCTGACTTGGCAACATCGGTTGCCGTTGACACGGCGATCCCCATTTGGGCCTGGCGTAATGCTGGGGCATCATTGGCGCCGTCGCCACACATGCCGACGATGTGATTGCTCTTCTGAAATGCCTTAACGAGATTATATTTCACCTCAGGAAGGATACCGGCATAGACAGCAAAATCTCCGGGACGTGCGTTATCGGCTATTGGTCCTGCTGGGGAGACATTTCCATGAAGGCCTATCGCGCGGGCCACGATCCCCGCTGTTACAGGAGCATCACCGGTAAGCATGACAGTTTGAACACCCAACGTGCAAAGCTGGGTAATGAGCGCTGACGAATCCTCTCGAGGAGGATCGCTAAGGGCAATAATTCCCGCAAGCTTCACTCCACCCGGCGGCCCTACCCCAACAGCCAGCACTCGAAAACCCTGTGCTTCCATTTGGTTTGCTATCCCTGACGCATCTGGCAGTGGTTGTGTGAGAGCCCTTACTACACTAAAGGCCCCCTTCACGACCCGTACAGCAGATCCGCTTGGGTCCACCGCCGTGGCTTCAGACATCTTGGTTGCGGAATCAAAAGGCATAAATTTATTTAATTTAGGAAGATCAGATACAACGGAATGTGAAGAAGCTAAACGAATGGCGGCGTCGACCGTATCCTGGCCGCCGTCTGAACTCGCCAGGGCGGCTAATCCCAGGACGTGTGCTTCATCAAAGCCGGGCATAGGGTGTACAGTAGTCACCTTTAACTCGTTGCATGTCAGGGTGCCTGTTTTATCTGCGCATAGGACATCCATACTTGCCGCTTCATCTACAGCAGAGAGCCGTGTGGAAAGAACGCCCAAATGAGCCAAAGCCCGGGCACCCAGAGCTGCCGCGAGGGTAAAAGTGGCCGGCAATGCTATCGGAATCGATCCCAAAATCGCGGTGAGCACCAGAGGAATGATTTCACCGAACGGCAACTTAAGAATACAGGCATACCCCACCAGCATCACAATAATGACACCGTTGAACATGGCTAGATTGCGTACCACACGCAAAACAGCCTTCTGCTGGGAACTTTCAACATGCGCAGTTCGAACTAACTGGGCAGTTCGTCCAAACTTTGTACGCGCGCCTGTCGCCGTAACCTCTGCAACAGCTTCGCCGCGCTGCACTAACACTCCTGCGTATGTTTGTAGGCCTGGCCCCGCTTCGATAGGAATGGATTCGCCGGTGAGCAGGGACTGGTCAAGGAGGATATCGCCTTCAATGATCCGCACATCGGCAGGAACCACAGCACCAACGGATAACTTCACTATATCACCAGGTACGAGTCCGGTTGCAGGTATTATTACCCAAGCATTATCGCGATGTGCTGACGTGTTGAGGGCGAGCCGCGACTTGAGCGCGGCTAGAGTTGCCTGAGCGCGCCCTTCCTGAAAAAAACCAAGAAGAGCGTTGAAAACCAAAAGAGCCGTGATGATCACGGCTTCGACGTATTTCCCTAAAGAAAGCTCGAGTAAGATCGAGGCCTCAAGCATCCATGGTACCGGCGCCCAAAAATTGGATAGCGCTCTTTGTAAAGGGTGCAGGGCCGATTCGGGTACTGCGTTGGGGCCGAATTTATCCAGCCTGCGGCGAACTTCATCGCTTGTGAGGCCGCCATCATTGCTCAACTGTAATATCCGGCAATAGCTTTGACCTATTATCACACAAAAAATCATCCTCTTCATCATATTGGGCCAGCCAACTATGGACGGAATTAGAGAAATCTTTATCTTTTTCGCTAAATTGGACGGACTTTCGGATTTTTTGATCTTCCATATGTGCCTCCTTGTGTAATATTTAACTGCAGTAAGGTTATTCTAGGGAAAGCCAAAAAAGAATCAATTATACCGAGGTATACTACTGTAGAACCGACGCAGGAAAGGATATTTGTACTTCAACCTGATGGTCTTTGGTATCATCAACAAGGCTGATGGCCTTGTTAATTTGCCTGATGCCGTCCACTGTTACAATTGTTACATCCTGATCATCAGTGCCACGGACCTTGCGTGTTACATTAATATGATAAACAGTATCCCGGTAACGATAATGGACCTTAAATGATTTCCATTCTGGAGGAACACAGGGTTCTATCGTCAGTTGATCGACTTCAAGTTTTAATCCCAAAAGCGATTCCAATGCCAAACGGTACATCCAGCCGGCTGATCCGGTATACCAAGTCCACCCGCCACGGCCAACATGAGGAGATACGGCATACACATCAGCGGCAACCACATATGGCTCCACCTTATAAGTATTTATATCCGTCGCTGTTTTTGAATGATTGATCGGATTGATCATGCCAAAAAGTTCCCAGGCATGTTGACTGTCACCTAATTGAGCAAATGCCATTGCCGCCCATATGGCCGCGTGGGTGTATTGTCCCCCATTTTCCCTGACGCCGGGCACATATCCCTTGATATAACCGGGATCTAAATTTGACTTGTCAAATGGCGGATCAAGCAATTGAATGATCTGACTGTCCCGGCGAACTAAACGCCTGCTAAGGGACTCCATAGCCATGCGCATACGCCCGCCATCACCAGCCTCGGAGAGGACAGACCAGCTTTGGGCGATAGAATCGATCTGACATTCTTGATTGCTTGCCGAGCCCAAAGGCGTGCCGTCATCAAAATACGCCCTCTTATACCATTGGCCGTCC
The DNA here is from genome assembly GCA_964487685.1 of uncultured Planctomycetales bacterium. Taxonomy (GTDB): domain Bacteria; phylum Omnitrophota; class Gorgyraeia; order Zapsychrales; family Fredricksoniimonadaceae; genus JABDGZ01. The sequence continues at coordinate 4,563 of CAZASA010000013.1, read as the reverse complement.
CAACCGTGCTTTTCAATATTCTCTCGCAGCTTAGCAGCCTGTACCTGGCATATTTCAGCGAACGCTTGATCATCACGTTGCCGGGCGACCTTGGTAAATTGCATCAGCACTTCATAAAGAAAGAACGCCAGCCAAACACTCTCTCCTTTGCCTGCCTCACCTACAAGATTCATCCCATCATTCCAATCACAGGAACCCATCAATGGCAGGCCATGCTCACCAAACTTCAGGCCATTAAGAATAGCCCGTTGGCAATGATCGTACAAACTGGTCTTGTCCACTGACCGGTCCGGTTTATCATAATAGGAATCTTCACCGGCCTTAAGCGGCCGGCCCTGAAGAAAAGTGACTTCCTCATCCAATACCCCTGTGTCACCGATACTCAATACATACCGGCAAGTGGCCAATACTAACCAAAGATAATCATCCGAACAATGGGTGCGTACTCCGCGTCCTGTCGGTGGATGCCACCAATGCTGGACATCTCCCTCTAGAAATTGACGCGAAGCGCTTAAAAGCAAATGCTCACGCGTCAACCTGGGCTCGCTATGGACCAACGCCATCACATCCTGCAGCTGATCACGAAAACCGAAGGCCCCTCCCGGCTGATAAAAACCGCTACGCCCCCAAAGACGGCAAGCCATGGTTTGATAAAGCAGCCATCCATTGATCATCACATCGAGCGAGCGATCGGGCGTTTGGACTTGTACCGCTTCAAGACTATGTTTCCAATACATGGACACCGCTTGCAAGGCATCCCGTGCCCCTGCTGATTGACCAAAACGTAAAATAAGATTACGGACATCCACGACACTATGCCCAACACCCAGCGTAAAAACGATCTCCTTCTCCTCGGTGTCAGCCAGTTCAAAGGGGACCTGGATCGCGGCACAAGGATCTAACGCCGCCCCTACATGGCCGGATAAATGCACCCGTGACATAGCCGCCGGATTTTGGATGGAACCATTGCGCCCTATAAATTCCGTACGGTCGCCGCTGACCGTCCTGTTTTTGTCATCCGCTGATAAAAAAGCGATCTGCTCTGAAAATTCTGTATTATAGGGATTACGCGCATAAATGGCCCCATTCAAGGGATCTACTTCGGTATTTACATGCATCGCTGTTTTAGCCCGTAGATCTCCCAGGACCCACTCCACAAAAGCACTGGCAGATAGTCGGCGGGTACGGCCTGATTTGTTGCGGACCTTAAGGACAGAAAATTTTACAGAAGCATCCAACGCGACATAAATCCGTAATTCTGTCTCAATACCTCCCTCATGATGCTCAAAAACACTTGACCCCATTCCATGACGTATGGTGTAAGGCTGTTTAGACCGGACCGGCATCGGCGAGGGGGACCAAAAATGACCGGTCTCTTCATCACGCAGATAAAAAGCCTCCCCTGTCTGGTCATTGATAGGATCATTGTCCCATGGTGTCAGACGAAACTCATGGGCATTCTCACTCCAGGTAAACCCAAGTCCATTCTCTGAGACAATTGTACCGAAATGAGCATTGGCCATGACATTCACCCATGGTGCCGGAGTCACTTGGCCCCCAGACAGCTTGATGACATATTCGCGGCCGTCAGGGGAAAAACCCCCTAATCCATTGAAAAAATCAAGGTCTTGGGGGGTCTTAGCCGTATTGGGCCCATCTTCAGGACGGTACATTTTTATTGGAATAAACCGTGCAACCGGGACTTCTATTGGGATACGGCTGTTGATCTGGCTTGATAATGATCCCCGTTGGTCCGAAATGATCACCCGTGCTACCGATTGAAGTAAAATACGTTCCTCACTGGATATTTGTTCAGCTGGCCTCACAAAAATCTCTCCTGAATTGCGCGCGATCTTGCCCTGGACGCTGGCCGTGATCAAACCTATCACTTGTTCCTGAAGTAATTGCTGATATCCTAAAAGGGCTTCATTCCAAATGACCAGATCAACCGCTAAACCTTTTAATCGCCAATACGCATGGGCCTGCACCATCTGCCGTACTAATTCAATATTGGCGGAGTCTGCGATCTGAAGGATCACGATGGGTAAGTCACCGGAAATAGCATTTCCCCATAATCCGCTTTGCCCACGGCGGTTCTGTAAGAGAATATTTGTTTCCGCGCGCAGCAAGGAATGGGGATAAATGATGCTATTGGCCAGATGACCATACATTTGAGCATCCGTTTCAGTGGCATTGATCTGCCTTAAAACCACCTGGCTGTGTGTCCATGACATCTCAAAGGTCCGGTCTGCGATCCGTCGGTCCTTGAATTTTTCAATGAGTGCCAGAACTTTATCCTCTGACTCAGCAACTCCTGATACCATATCAATGATAACAGTCTGTTGCGGATCAAGGACCATCTGACTGCGGATGGCCACCACGGGGTCCAATACTGAACCCTGACTTCCAGAAAGCGGCTTTAAATTGATCATGGCCGCTGGATTAGAAAGGCTGTTTCCCCGTCCGATAAATTGCAAACGATCTGTCTCATAAGAATTCTTTTGGACCTGTGCCCCATGCACAGCCATTAGATGAAACATCCATGGCGGATGTTCATCTACAGAACGCGGCCGCCTGGAACAAAGGATCGCCTGTTTTTCTTTAATGACCTGTGTCTGGACAAAAAGATCGCTGAACATGGGATGCAGCGCGTCAGCAGCACCAAGGGCCAAAACCACTTCCGCGTAACTGGTCACATCGATCGTTCTTTTGGACCGGGAACGGTTTGTGATGCGTACCCGGCGCAATTCAATATCATCTTCCGGTGAAACAACGATCTCGGTATGGGTATCAATATCATAATCGCGGCGTCTAAACTCCGCGCGGCCTTCTGAAAATACTACCTCATAATTATCAGGCTTCGCAAGCGTAGGTTGATAAGCTGTTGACCAAAATTTATTGCTTTGGATATCACGGATATAACAAAACGTGCCCGTATTGTCCCGGGTTATATCTTCACGCCAACGGGTGACGTCGATCCCATTCCAACGGCTGTAACCTCCCCCGGCATTGGTGAGCATCACGTGATACTTGCCGTTTGATAATAATTGCACTTCAGGGATTTTAGTTTGGGGGCTTTTCAATACGCGCAGGGGTGTTTCCGCGTCGCCGGAAAGTGTACGGATATTGGATTGTTCATTGATATGGACATGAAATGGGATGATATTCGGGACCCTCTCCTGAAGCAAAAGAATGGTCGCTTGAAAAAGAGGATCTGCCATAAACCGTTTTTGCATGGGACGGTCTAACAATAGATAGGCCAATGACAAAAGGCTCATCCCTTGGTGATGGGCCATAAAGGTGCGAAGGATAGTACTTGATTTCCCGCGCGGTTGACGTGAAGGCGTATGATCTACGGCCTCATATAATCCATATTTTCCCATCAGCCCTTCTTTATCAAGCCGCTGCAAATTAAGACATGCCTGCTCAGGGGCTATCATCAAGGCCAAAACCGAAGCATAGGGGGCAATGACCATATCTTCCGCCAACCCGCGCTTAAAACCTAACCCAGGCACGCCAAAGGCATGGTATTGATAATTAAGATTGGCATCGACGGAATTAAAACAGGATTCTGAGATCCCCCAGGCCACACCGTGCTGTTTTCCATATTCGATCTGACGCTCAACTGCTGCCTGATAGGTTTGCTCAAGCAAGGTGTTTGCATACGTCGGCATCACAATAAGCGGCATTAAATACTCAAACATCGAACCGCTCCATGATAAAAGGACCGGCTTTCCGCCCGTGGTCGTCAGTAATCGCCCCAGGGCGAACCAGCTGTCTTGAGGCACTTGCCCTTGCGCGATCGCGGTGAAATAACATAATCTTGTTTCTGATGCCAAAAGATCGTAAAAACCCGGGGTCAATTGACACTCATTGACATGATACCCAATGGACAATAAATGCCGGTTCGAGTCGTATAGAAAGTCATATTCCATCCGGGCGAGTTCGACGGTTTGCCCAAGAAGCCTTTGAATTTCCAAGATCCGATCAAGAGCGCGCTTACCGCTTTCACCTTCAACCTGGGAAAGCTCTCGCAGCGTCGGTATTCCTTTCAAACCGGGGACCTTTTTAGGCACAAGGTATTTGAGCTCATTAAGGGCATTACGGCATTGCTGGGCTATTGTCTGGGACCACTCCGCTCCTTCGATCTCGGGCGTTAGGGAAAGTTTACTGCTGTTGGCATCGGCATAGAGGATCAAATGCTCCAGGCATTGGCAGGCTTCCTCAAGCGTGCTTAGGCCTTGTTCACAGGCTGATTCAAGTGTTTGGCGCAGTTGGTCGATCGAGAGGAAATTAACATCTTCGATCGAATCAACCAAAACCATCAAAGTGTCTTTTAATCCCTCAAAGAAACGTCTGCCCAGGATCTCATCATCACACAAGGCCGATAATCCCGAGCGTAACGTCATTAAATGCCCCGCCAGATTCCCGCTGTCCACGGTTGAAATATAAATAGGGACAAGGGGCTGTAGCGTCTGTGTATCATACCAATTATAAAAATGCCCTTTGTATCGTTTTAGTGCTTCCATCGTACTAAAGGTATTTTTTGTACGGGTGATCAGC
>CAZASA010000012.1:0-45121 GCA_964487685.1 uncultured Planctomycetales bacterium | reverse complement strand
GTGCCGTGCTTTATGACTTTGGCGCCAAGCGCGGGGATGAGATCATTGTTCCGGCCCTGACCTTTGTGGCCACCGGCAATGCCGTCTTGCAGGCCGGGCTCAAGCCTGTTTTCGTCGATGTTAAGCGGGGGACATTAAATATAGATCCGGCAAAGATCGAACAAGCCATTACACCGCGAACACGGGCCATCATGCCGGTGCATTTGATGGGTAAACCCGCGGCCATGGATGAGATCATGGCGATCGCTAAAAAACATAAATTATATGTGATCGAAGACGCGGCTGAAGCACATGGGGCTGAATATAAAGGCAAAAAAATAGGCGCCATCGCGGATATGGCATGCTTTTCATTGTATGCGGCGCATATCGTGACAACGATCGAAGGCGGTATGCTTATCACCAATAATGAGGCCATGGCCCAGGCGGCCAGGTCTTTGCGCAATCATGGGATCGAGGGTAAATTTCAATTCAAGCGCATCGGTTTTTCCGCCAAGATGAATGAGATCGAGGCTGCCGTGGGATTAGGTAATATTGAGATCTTTCAGGATATCCTGGCCAAAAGAAGGGCCAATGTGCGTCAATTGATCAAGGCCTTTGCCAGGTTTGAAGAATATTTCTGGTATCTGAAGGAAGAAAGCCATGAGCTCCTGGGGCCGCATGCTTTTTCGATCATTCTAAAACCTGGTGTCAAATTCACCAAGGAACAGTTTGTCACCTATTTAGAAGAGCAAGGCATTGACTCGCGTAATCTATTCTATTCGATCCCTACCCAGACACAGAGTTATCAGTTCATGGGCCATAAGCTAGGGGATTTCCCTGAATCGGAATATTGTTCTGACCATGGTACTCATATCGGCTGTCATCAGGATGTGGGCCAGGACCAAATGGAGTATGTGATCAAAACGGTCGGTGAGTTCCTTAAAAAGGGACAGTAGTTCATGCGTATTTCTATCAATTGCCGGTCCATCCTTCTTACTCAACGTACAGGTATCGGACGTTACACCTACCATCTTATAGACAGTTTAGGGCAAATCGACCCTGCCAACGAGTACATCCTTCATACGCCCAAACGTTTGTTTAGTTTTAAAAGACGTCTCCCGGATTTTTCAAAATATAAGAATTTAAAAAGATATATCGACTATTTCAAGGGAGGGGTGGGCAAGTGCGATATTTATCATTACCCTTGTCCTGATGAGATCGGCCGGTATGCAGGCAAACTGATCTTTACCATCCATGATCTTATTTATAAAACAAATCCTCAAGGACACACGTCGCAGACCATTGACCTGTCTGAAAAATATATGCAGGCCATCGCTTCAAAAGCAGACGGGTTCATTTGCGTTTCTGACAATACGCGTCGTGACCTGCAGACCTTTTTTAAAATTCCACCCGAAAAAACCAGGGTGATTTATAATGGTGTTGATCATGGGATATTTTATCCCATATCAGCCCAAGAGCGCCATTCGGCGGCCGGCGAACTTGGTTTATTAGGCATCGATCAGCCGTACATACTTTATGTGGGCACCATTGAACCCCGCAAGAACCTCGCGGGGTTGCTTGAAAGTTTCGCCTTGCTAAAACGCAAGAATGCATTTCAAGGAAAATTGGTTGTCGCCGGTATGAAGGGATGGATGGTTGAGAATATTGGGGACTTGATCAAACGATTAGGTATTGAACAGGACGTGGTCTTTACTGGATTTATCAGTGATGCCCAATTACGCTTGCTTTATAATATGACGGAGCTTTTCGTGTTCCCGTCTTTTTATGAGGGCTTTGGGTTTCCCCTTATTGAGGCGTTTTGCTGCGGGGCGGCGGTTGTGACATCAAATACATCGTCCTGTGCAGAAATTGCCGGTGAGGCGGCCCTGGCAGTCGACCCCAAGGACGCAGTATCGATGTCCGAAACCATGGCTCGGGTTTTGGATGACCAGGCCCTTAAAGTCTCTTTGAAGCAAGCGGGTTTAAAACGCGCCCAGGGTTTTTCTTTTGAAAATATGGCCCAAGAAACATTGTCTTTTTATAAGGAGGTCCATGAAGGTATCGGTTTTTCTCATCACGTTTAATGAAGCCCAAAGGCTGCGCCATTGCTTAGAAAGCGTCCGGTGGGCCGATGAGATCGTTATCGCGGACATGCATAGCGATGATAATACCGCTGCCATCGCCCGTGAATTTACGGACAAGGTCTATTTGGTTGATCGCACGGGCTATTGCGAGCCAGCCAGGAAATTTGCCGCCCAGCAGACTTGCGGGGAATGGATATTAAACGTAGATGCGGATGAAATTGTCACCCTTGGTTTAAAGAATGAGCTGTTACGCATTGCCCGGGAAGGGACATATGAGGCTGTCTATGTTCCGCGTAAGAATTTCTTTTGGGGGGAAGAAATGCGTTTTAGCGGCTGCGGCCAATTCCAGGACCGTCCGTTGCGATTTTATAAAAAAGGATCAGTGACGTTCAGTGATACGATCCATGCCGGCATTCATGTGAATGATGAGTCCCGTGCGTACAGGATCGTTGAACCTCGGGCCCATCTCTTACATTTTTCTTATAATAGTCCCCAGCAGTATTGGGAAAAAATGGAACGGTATACGACGATCGAGGCCCAAAATTTGTTTAAAAGCGGCAAGGAGTACACCTTCAAGGCCGCGCTTAAAGACGCCTGGGACGCGTTTTGGAAGAGATATGTCAAAAAAAGCAAAGGTTACAAAGATGGGCAATGGGGATTGATCTATTGCCTCTGGACCGCGGTCTACAGGCTTAATATTTACGCGAAATTTCATTTAATGAAAACATACCGGAATGCCGACTATGTCCCACTCATCGAGCAAAAATATGACGCCACCATCAAAGCCGCTTTGAAAGAATTAGAAGAGGACCAACCCACGCCATGAAGATCAGCGGATTTACAGTCGTTAAGAATGCGATCAAATTTCATTATCCCGTCATCGAGTCCATCAATTCCATCCTCCCTATCTGTGATGAATATATTGTCAATGTGGGGAAGTCTGAAGATAAGACGCTGGAATTGATCCAAGCGATCAATAGTCCCAAGATCCGTATCATCGAGACGGATTGGGACTTTAGTCAGGGTTATACCGAGCTTGCCCGGCAGACCAACCTGGGCCTGGCTGAATGCCGTGGAGATTGGGCTTTTTATTTACAATCGGATGAGCTGGTGCATGAGGCTGATCTTTGGAAATTAAAAGCTTGGATGCATTTTTATCTAAAGAACGACAAGGTTGATGCCTTGCGCTTTTGGTGGCTGCATTTTTATGGAAGTCATTACCGTTACCGTATCGACCGGGGCTGGTATCAGAAACAGGACAGGATCATCCGTAATAACGGCACGGTCGAATCATACCATGATGCCTATGGGTTTCAGCGCAAGGACGGCAAACCGTTAAGGCGTAAAAATACTTTTTGTTTTTTATACCATTATGGCTGGTCGTATTCTTCCCAACAGATGGCCCAGCGCAGGATCAATTCAGGGCAAAATTGGTCAGAATCACGGGAGAAAGAAATAGCGACACAGCGTTATGATTATGGCAATTTAGAGCTTTTTCCTGTTTATTTCGGCAGCCATCCGGCTGTTATGAAAGATATCATTGCCAATAACCCCTTGACTAAGCAGGATGCTGTCTTGATCAAGAAGAAGTATCGATGGCATCCTTTTCGGATTTTTAAGGTCCGCTACAAAACCACCAGCCGGGTGCGCTCTAGAATTGATGCCTTGTCCCTTGAAAAATCAAAAAAGATCCTGATCATCCGTGCAGGCAATATCGGGGATGTGCTCATGGCTACGCCCCTGGCTCGAAAATTAAAGAAAATTTATCCAGGATGCCGGATCGATTTTGTGACCTCGGCTAATTCCAGGGCCGTGGTGCGTTTCAACAAGCATGTCGATAATATTTTCATATATAAAAAATATAAACGGATCACAGGTGTAGTCAGAAGGTTTTTTTTCGAGCGCTATCTGGCCCGGTATAAATATGACCTTTGTTTTGTATTGGAGATGCATCCCCAATACCATGAGTTTGCCAGGAATGTCATGGGGCGGCATGGGCTAAAGATCGGATTTTCCAGCGTACCGGCGACCGATCATCTTGACCATACTACGGAGTATAATTTCGAAGAAGAGCATGCTATTGAAAACAATTTATTCCTATTAAGGGACCATCTGAAAATCCCTATTGAGAAGGATGACTATCTGATGGACTATATCATTCCCCATGAGGTTGAAGAGGTCTTAAAAAAGTCCCTTGATGATTGGAAGGGGACTGAGGGAAAATATTTTATCATTCATCCGGGTTGTACGGGGAATTTGCCGCTAAGGACGTGGCCCATGGCCAATTATCATCACGTGGTCCGTTTATTAAGAGCCCAGGGATACAGGGTATTTTTGACTGGCGCAGGGTCTGATAAGCGTTTTATCGACGAGATCATCCAGGGTCTTGGTCAAGTTGACACGGGAGTGGAACTTTTTTTAGACAGGCCACTAGATGAGTTAGCTTATTTGATCAGGCATTCGAAGGGGGTTTTGTCAGTGGATACCGGGATCATGCATTTGGTCCGCGCCTTGCAAGTGCCTATTGTTGCCGTGTTTGGCCCATCCAATCCCGTGCATACGGGTTGTATTGGTGAGGGCGATTATGTCCAGGTCCGTAATGATTTTAAATGCGGACCATGCAATTTCTACCCATCCTACCGTTATGAAGACAAGAAATACTGCCTAGACGGCCAACCACCCGCGTGCATGAGGTCCATTACGGTTGAGCAGGTGATGGCAAGTTTAAAGGATTTATTAAATAGGAGGCAGAATGGATAACACATCAGCGTCGCTGGTCAAAATAATGAAACAAGACCTTTGGGAAAGGTTTGGGTCTGGTGACCATCCGGCTGAATGGGATGGTAAACATTTCGGCGGGGGCGGCGGAAAATTGAGCCAGCGTTTTTGGGAGTATTTTAAGACGATCGAACATTTGCAATTGACCAAGGACTCAGTTGTTTTAGATATAGGCGGCTGGTCTAATGATCGTGGGGCTGGATTTTTCGGACGGATCTTGGCCCAGTATATCAAGAAGGTCATTATTATGGACCCGACAATCCAGCTTGATACAAAGGTCCCTGACAATATCACCTTGGTTAAGGATTTTGCTGCCTTTGAAACTTTAAAGAATTTATTTGAAGCTCATCATGAGATCACCCATGTTTCTTGTGTTTCAGTTTTTGAACATATTGAGCCAGCTATGCGTGAGGGGATTGTCAAAGCTGTTAATGATCATTTTAGGGGTGATATTTTTGTGGCTAGTTATGAATATCATACCAAAGGATGTCATTTTGAACATCAATTGACGGTGAAGACCGCTTCCCAACTTTTTGAGCCATTGACCAAGTTTTTTCCGACGGCGTATGAGCATTGCCCATCGTTGGCAGAAAATTCCTATGTTAATTTTCTCTTTCGCGGTAAGGATAAAAAGGTCCCTAAGATATTTGATAAGATGTTCAAGAAATTGATCCCTTTGTGGTATCCCGTTATCATTAAATTTGAAAGAGGCCAAAGATAAAAATACTGGTCATTAACCCTTACGGCATCGGGGATGTGTTGTTCACCACTCCGGTCATCAGCAATCTGCGCCTGGCCTATCCCCAGGCGGCCATCGCCTATCTGGCCAATCGCCGGACGGCAGACCTTCTTAAAGTTATTCCTGAAATAGCCAAGGTTTTTATCTACGAGCGTGATGAGTTCGTGGGCAATTATCCTAAATATTTCGAGTTGTATAATAGTATTAAACAAGAAGCCTTTGATATTGTTTTTGACTTTTCTCTCAATAGTTCCTTTGGGTTTTTATGCGCCGCCTGCGGCATTAAAAAACGTATCGGGTATGACTATCGAAAACGGGGACGGTTCTTGACGGACAAGGTTTCTTTGTCCGGTTTCGAGGGAAAACACATCGTTGAATATTATTTGGACCTTTTGGCGTTGCTTCAAATACCGGTGAAGCCTTTGCCGATGCACATGACCGTCCCTGCCCAAGACCTTGATTGGGCCCAGGATTGGCTTATGAAGCATAGGGCAACTCCAGCTAAACCGCTGATCGCGGTTTTACCAGGAGGCGGTGCCAGCTGGGGCAAGGCTGCGGGACTCAAGAGATGGCCAGCGCCTAAATTTGCCCATTTAATAGATAAAATCATTGAAAATTTCGACGCTGACATTATACTGATGGGAGATCCGAGAGAAGAGGCATTGTGCCGCGAAGTTGTCAATCTGGCCCATTTTCCTTTAACTTTTGCCGTTGGCAAAACTTCCCTGTTAGGGATGGCCGCCTTGCTTAAGTCCTGCAAAGCAGCTATCGTTAACGACGGAGGACCACTGCATGTGGCCGCGGCAGTGGGAGTCAAGACAGTTTCCATCTTTGGTCCGGTAGACCCTAAGGTTTACGGCCCATATCCCATGTCAGGTCACAGTGTTGTCCAAAAAGGATTGCCTTGCCAGCCTTGTTACAGGCGTTTTCGCATGGCCCGATGCGGGCATATCAGTTGTTTGAATGATCTATCCGTGGAAGAAGTTTATAGAAAGGTCCAACATATCTTATGAGCGTTCCCTTTATTGATTTTAAAGAACAAAACCGTTTGATCCACGATGAAGTGGATGCGGGTTTTAAGAAAGTATTGGAAAAAGGCGATTACATATTAGGAGAACAAGCCCATCTATTTGAAACGGCATTTTCTAAATTTTGTGACGTGCAATATGGGGTCGGTGTCAATTCCGGCACCGACGCGCTTCATCTGGCCCTGATGGCTTTGGATATCCAGGAAGGCGATGAGGTCATAGTCCCTACACATACTTTTATTGCGACAGCCTTGTGCGTTTCTTTTTGCCGGGCCACACCGGTCTTTGTTGATATAGAACCGGACACCTATAATATAGACCCTAAAGCCTTTCAAAAGGCCATCACCAAGAAGACCAAGGCCGTGATCCCGGTGCATATTTACGGACAACCGGCCAATATGGATGAGATCGTGGCGATCGCCCGCAAGCACGGCATCAAGGTCGTCGAAGATGCAGCACAGGCTCATGGGTCCCGTTATAAGGCCAAGCGTGTCGGGTCCCTGGGTGATGTGGCTTGCTTTTCTTTTTATCCCACCAAAAGCCTGGGTGCGTGCGGGGACGCGGGGATGATCGTAACGAACGATAAGGACATTTATGAGAAAGCTCTGATGCTGCGCGATTACGGCCGTCGGGGACGGTATGAACATAAGATCAAGGGCACTAATTCAAGGCTAGATACGATCCAGGCCGTGGTCCTTAATGCCAAATTAAAACATTTAGACCAATGGAACCAGATGCGCGCCAAGAACGCGGAACATTATGCAGAGGCATTAAAACCGTTGAAGGGTGTGATTACGCCTATTACCAAGCAGGACCGTTCTCATGTGTTCCAGACCTACGCCATCCTGGTGCCCAACCGTGACAAGGTCGTTGAGGCTATGAAAGCCCAGGGTATCGGGGTACTGATCCATTATCCGATCTCTTTGCATCTTCAAGGGGCTTATGCTGAACTGGGCCATCAAAAAGGGGATTTTCCCATCGCAGAGAAGGTGGCCGATCAGGTGATGAGTTTGCCGATGTTCCCGCATATGGCCCAAGAGCAGGTTGAGGCTGTGGCGTTGGCATTGCAAAAATCTTTATAAACGGGAGAAAAATAAAGTGTCAGTACCATTAAGCGTCGTTATTATTGCCAAGAATGAGCATAACCGGATCAAGGACTGCCTTGAGAGTGTCCACGGTTGGGCAGATGAGATCGTGGTCGTGGATGATGATAGCACCGATGATACACGTGCCATTGCCTTGAAATACACGGACACGATATTCTCACGGCATATGGACCTCGAAGGCAAACAGCGGAATTTCGGAGCTTCTAAAGCCAAGAACGATTGGATCCTTTTGCTTGATTGCGATGAACGCATGACGGACGACCTTAAAGCAGAGATCGCCGTTGCCATTAAAGACGGAGATCCCTTGATCGCCGCTTATTGGGCGCCGCAGATCAATTATTTGGGTGATGTGCAGTTAAATCATGGCGGATGGTCAAATCCGCATATCCGTTTATACAACAGGAAATATGTGAAAGTATCTGAGGCCGCGTATGATGTCATTCATCCGGGGATCAAGGTCTCGGAAGGATATAAGCATGGTAATTTAAAATGCAAGAACATCCACTATAGTTTCAGCAATGTGGAGAATTTTATCGCGAAGATCAACCGTTACTCGACGCTGGAAGCAACGAAATGGTATTTGGATGGACGCAAAATGACCTTAGGCAAGGCCATGTGGCGGACCCTGGATCGGATCTGGCGGCGTTTTGTCAGTAAAAAAGGGTATAAAGACGGTTATTATGGATTTGTCGCGGCCGTGTTGAGCGGTTTTCATGAATTTGCGGCTTATAGCAAATACAGGGAGATCAAAGAAAAAGGATATTACCTGCCCAAGGCCCAGCCGCCCATAGGGGAAACAAAAATATGAAGGTTGTTTTTCTCGATAGAGATGGTGTTATCAACGAGTTCCCGGGCCACGGCGCTTACGTGACCAAGGTCAAGGATTTTCATTTTATCCCCGGCTCTTTGGACGCGATCCGCGATTTGACCCAAAGCGGGCACAAGATCTTTGTCATCTCCAACCAGGCAGGGGTGGGCAAAGGCGTATATTCCCTGGCTAAACTTAAACGCATCGACGCCAAGATGATCAAGGGTGTCATTAAGGCCGGCGGGAAGATCCGCAAGAGTTTTTATTGCACGCACCGTTCAGATGCCGGATGTGATTGCCGCAAACCCAGCATCGGATTATTAAAGAAAGCCTTAAAGTCCCTCAACAAGACCATTGTCCACGCCCAAAAGGCTTTTTTCGTCGGAGATACCCAAGGGGACATCAAGACCGGGCATAACGCAGGTTGTAAAACTATTTTTGTGCTCTCAGGCCATGAAGACCGCCGCTTATTGCGCAAATGGACGGTCAAGCCCGATCACATTGTCAAAGACCTGAAAGCAGCTGCCCAGATCATCAAAAATGAAAATCTTAGTCATCCACGCAACAGCCGGGGCCGGGCATAAAAAAGCAGCAGAGGCTGTTTTCCACGGCTTACAAGCCAAGGGCGGTCACAATGCCCTTCTGGTTGATGCCCTTGACTTGACCAATCCATTTTTTAAAAGTTCTTATGCCCCTGTCTACACTTTTTTAGTCACTCGCTTGACCTGGGCATGGGGATTTTTATTTGGGGCCTTGGATATTCCTGTGCTGCAGCCCCTGGTGCGGGGCATTAGGCGCGTGTATAATGGTTTCAACGCGCAAGCCTTGCAGAAATTCATGGTCAAAGAAAATTTTGACGCGGTTATCACGACCCATTTTTTGTCGGCGGAAGTTTGTGCCTACCTTAAACGGACCGGCAAGATAAAATCCAAGATCATCTGTGTTGTCACGGATTTTGATGTGCATCGCATTTGGGTGAATGAAGGGATCGACCTTTATACCGGCGCCACAGAATATACAAAAAATAAATTGATATCTTTAGGCGTTCCTTCAGATAAAGTCTTTGTAACAGGCATTCCCACTGACCCCAAGTTTACCAACCACCCGGACACCGCGGCCATCAAGCAAAAATTAGGTCTAAAAGACGGGATGGTCATTTTGATCGCGACCGGTTCTTTCGGCATGGGGCCCATCGACACGCTGATGAAAATTTTGGAAAATTATCAATTATTGATCGTCTGCGGGAACAATAAGCAACTTTATGAACGTTTAAAACCACTGGCCGGCCCTCATGCCCATGTGCTGGGATTGGTGGATAATATGGATGAATTAATGTCCGTGGCCAATGTCATGGTGACCAAGCCTGGCGGGTTATCTATCTCGGAAGCATTGGTGAAAAGATTGCCGATGTTGTTTTTTAGCGCCATTCCGGGGCAGGAGACCAATAATATCAAGGTCTTGGAAAGTTTAGGTGCCTCACAAGGCCAAAGCACCTTGCCCCAGATCGCCCGCAGCATCCAGGAATGGAGTTTTAAGCCTCAAGAACTCGATCTGCTGCGTCAACGTTTGGGTGCAATAGCCAAACCCAATGCCGCTGCTGATATAATAGCCTTAATATGATCGCTCAAGTCGTTTTTGACCTTCCCCTCGAAGGGCCGTTTGATTATTTGATTCCCGATGATATGGTTTCGCGGGTTAAGATCGGGGCCCGTGTCAAAGTTTCATTCGGACCAAAAAACCAGATCGGTTATGTTGTCGGCATCCTGACTCAAAGTTCGATCCCTAAATTAAAGCCCATCATATCCCTCTTGGATGCCTCGGTGGTATTTAGCGACCTGGACCTGTCTTTTGCCCGGGATTTCAGTGCTTATTACGCGTGCAGTTTAGGTGAGGCCCTGGCCACGACCCTTAGAAATAAAGAAGGTCAAGGTCCGTCTGTCCGTCGGGAGCATAAGCCGCAGTATTCGTTGTACAGATGCCAACCTGACAGTTATGGCATCAAGACCCTGGAAATCATCAATAGATATCACGGCCCTCGCCGTTTCATGGTCCTGGTCCCGGATATTTTCAGGGTCCAATTGATCGCAGAGCATTTCAAAGGGATGCAAGAGGTAAAGATCGGTACGCGTTCTTCGGTATTTGAATGCGACGGCCGTTATGATTGCGTTATCATGATCGATGAAGAGGATGCCTCGTATAAGCAAGAACAGATGCCGATGTATGATGCGCTTCAGGTGCTTTTAAAGCGCTCGGAGATGTTCGGTTTTGATGTGGCTTGGGCGGGTATTTCTCCGTCAGTGGAATTGATGGGCCTCGTCAACGGTGAACCTGCGGTGAGATGGGCTGAAGAACCGACGCCGAATGTCCCAACGGCAAAATTGGTTGACCTGACGAATTATAAATATGTCCCGGGATTGGTTTCCCCCCCGGTCAAGGACGCGCTGGATGCGGCCCTGAAAGTAGGCAAGAGAGCTATTTTGGTTTTAAATCGCAGGGGATCTTACCGTCAGACTAGATGTGTGGACTGCGGGGAAGTTTTAAAATGCAAGCATTGCGATAGCCCGTTGATCTATTCAAAGTCAGCCGGGAAATATTTATGCCGCCACTGCACCTACACAGCGCTTGGCGATACGGTTTGTCCCAAATGCCATAAGCCCAGCTGGCGCTCACAGGGAATTGGCGTTGAGCAATTACAGACGGAGTTAAAAAAATATTTTCCCGGAGCCAAGATCCTGGCCTTTGAGCGGGCAGGGCACCTCAAAGCCAACGAAGCAAAGAAGCCCTTGGCTGATTTTGATATTTTGATCGCCACCAGTGCTGTGTTGCGGTTTCAAGGAAAATGGAAGGCCCAGGTTGCGGCGTTCATTGATTTTGATTCAGAGTTAAATCGTTTGGATATGCGTTCGGCGTTTAATGCTTTTAGTTTGGCGCTTCATATCAGCAGCATGGCGCAGGGTTTAGTTTTCATCCAGACACGTAACAGCGGTCATTATGTGCTTCAAAGCCTTTCAAAAGGCGATATCAAGAGTTTTTATAAAGAAGAATTAAAATTAAGAAAAGAATTCGGGTTTAGCCCTTTTAAGCATTGGATTAAAATGAGCTGGCGCGGTAAAGTAGAAAAATCCACCCATCAAGCAAGCCAACAAGCGTATAATGCCTTGAGTCAAACAGCGCCGTCAGGCTGCATCGTGACACCGCCTTTGGCGGACGCGGTAGGACGCAAAAGAGACCAATTCCGTTTTAACGTAATGGTCCAGGCAGATCAGGTGCCCCAAGCGGTGGCCTTCATCAAAACCACCCTGGCCGCCCTTAAACGCCCCAGCCGGGTCATCTTAACGATGAATGTAGATCCATGATGAAAATTATTTTTTTCGGCAGTGATGATTTTGCGGCTCTTCATTTAGAGCATGTGTTGACCTACGGTCATGAGGTTTTGGCTTGTGTCACCGGCCCTGATAAACCGCAGGGGCGGGGGATGAAGCTTTCGATGTCTCCCATCAAAAAAATTGCTTTGGATCGTCAGATCCCTTGCCTTCAGCCCGGTTCCCTAAAGGACAAAGATATTGTTGAGGCCCTGAAATCTTATAAAGCGGATATTTTTGTCGTGGTCGCTTACGGAAGGCTTTTGACGCAGGAAATTTTGGATATCCCTCAAATGCTTTGCATGAATGTGCATGGCTCGCTGCTTCCCAAATATCGCGGGGCTGCCCCCATCAATTGGGCCATCCTTAACGGGGACAAAGAAACCGGTGTGACTGTTCAGAAAATGGCCTTGAAGCTTGATGCCGGTGAGATCATTGCGCAGGAAAAGATGGATATCCTCGAGGATGAAAATACCGCCCAATTGCGCAAACGCATGGCGCAGGCAGGGGCCAAGCTATTGATCAAGGTTTTGTCCAAACAACCAGAAGGCCGATTTTCATTAAGTCCGCAGGATGAAAAATTAGTGACCTATGCCCCCAAGCTGACCAAGGAGATGGGGCAGATCAATTGGAATAAACCGGCACGCACGATCGTTGACCAGGTGCGTGGGCTTCAGCCTTGGCCAGGTGCGCACACATCCTATAATGGCAAGACGCTTAAAGTGACCCAAGCTCAATTGACGACGGAAGGTGTTGGCCCATTTACGCCCGGGCAGGTGATCAAGGCCTCAAAAAGCGGTATTCATATCGCTTGTCTGGATAAGGCGCTCTTGATCAAGGAAGTCCAGCCAGAGGCAGGCAAGGTAATGCCGGCCTATAGTTTTGTATCCGGTTATAAAATAGTACCTGGCTTTTCATTTCATATTTGATTCGTTAATAACCTGTTTGTGGTATAATTCGTTCCATGTCCCAGTTAAGAAAAGACCCCATTGTTGGCCGTTGGACCATCATTGCCACTGAACGGGCCAGACGCCCGGCCGCTTTTGTGGATCCTCAATCGACGATCAGCGACCAGAAAGACTGTCCATTTTGCCATGATAAAACCTCACCGATCCTGTTTGAATCGCATGGGGTCAAGGTTGTCAATAGCAATACGCCTATTTTAAATGATTCCAAACCTTTTGAATGCCGCAGGCATGGTCTTTATGAGATCGCGCATAGTTACGGCAGCCACGAGATCGTCATAGAAACACCCGTGCATACCGCCAATATGGCTGATCTTTTACCCGAGCAGATCGGCAGGGTCTTCGAGACTTATGCCTTGCGTATGAAAACGCATCGTCAAAATCCTTCCATTGAATATATTTTAGCTTATAAGAATTACGGCGTTGCCGCTGGTTCACGTAATATTGGGCACTCGCGTTCACAGATCATGGCAGTACCGGTCTCGCCTGTCCGTGTTGAGGACAAGATCAATGGGGCCAAAGCCTATTTTGATATCCATGAACGCTGTCTGTTCTGTGATATTATCAGCCAGGAACTCAAAAAGAAGGAACGTGTTGTCGTTGAGAATGAGCATTTTATGGTCATCACTCCTTTCGCTTCACGTTTCCCTTTTGAAACCTGGATCATCCCTAAACATCATCAATGTGATTTTGCTGAAGGCATTAAGGGCTATGAACGGCCGCTCGCGGATATGATGAAGGACATCTTACTGCGTTTTAAGATCGGGCTTAATGACCCTGCGTATAATTACATGATCCAAACCTCACCGGTCAAAGGACCGTCCGCATTTAAAGATTATTATCATTGGCACATTGAAGTGATCCCCCGGTTGACCAGAGTGGCTGGTTTTGAAAGAGGCACAGGTTTTTATATCTGCCCCATCCCTCCGGAGATGACGGCCGCATTTTTAAGGGAGGTTGATATCAATGCCTGAACTTAGACGAGATCCGGTGGTCGGACGCTGGGTGATCATTGATAGCGATCACACTAAGGGGCCGATGGATTTTACTAAAGAGGACAATACCCCCACCCGCCAGGCGATCTGCCCCTTTTGTCCAGGCCGGGAATACCAGACCCCTCCCGAGGTCGGCGCTGTACGCCCTTTTAATACTCCTGCCAACACGCCCGGATGGATGGTCAGGACAATACCGAATAAATTTCCGGTCCTAAGCTCTGACGGGATCCTTCAAAAAGACGGTTTGGGGATCTATGACCAAATGACCGGCGTGGGGGCCCATGAAGTGCTTATAGAATGCCCTGATCATGATAAGGGCTTGACCGACCTGACGAAGGAAGAAATGCTGGCCGTGGTCAATCAATACCAGGAACGGTTTCGGAAATTGTCGATGGATAGCCGTTTTAAATATATCGTGATCTTCAAGAATTTCGGCGCGTCCGCCGGGGCGACCGTAGAGCATACCCATAGCCAGATCATTGCCTTGCCCATGGTCCCTAAAACAGTGTTGGAAGAATTGAAAGGGGCGCAGGACTATCATCATACGCATAGTCACTGTGTATTTTGCGATATAATAGCTCAGGAATATGTGGATAAGGAGCGTATTGTTTTGGAAAACAGCAGTTTCCTGGCGTTCTGCCCTTACGCGCCGCGTTATGCTTTTGAAACTTGGATCATCCCTAAAGGGCATAATGGGGATTTTGCTGTTGAAGACCATACAGCCCAGGACCATTTGGCGCAAATTTTGCAGGATGTCCTAAAAAAAATTAAGAAGGCCCTAAGAAATCCTGCTTATAATTATTATTTGCACACGTCACCTATAGGTTATGGAAAAAGTGCTTGTTATCATTGGCATATCGAGATAATCCCGAAATTGACCCGCAGTGTTGGTTTCGAGTGGGGGACAGGATTACATATTGTTCCCACCTTCCCTAAAGACGCGGCCCAATATTTAAGGGAAGCCTGAAAATGCAATGTTTGACAATTCAGGTCTTTTCAGTAGAATAGTTTCTTTATTCATGCCTTGATTTTATGCCGAGATAGCTCAGGTAGTAGAGCGCAGGACTGAAAATCCTGGCGTCCCCAGTGCAAGTCTGGGTCTCGGCACCATTCTTTTATGGCTGTCAAACAGTCAGAACCCCAAAATCCGTTAAGGATGTTCCTGGAAATTGTTGCCGTCTTCTTGACCTTTTTTTTGGTCCTGGAGATCGGTGTCAGGGTCTATCTGCAAGATCATCTTGTTTATGATGTTGAGATGACGAAGTATGCCATGACGCTCAAACAGGACAGCGGCAATCCTAATATCGTTTTTGAACACAAACCGAATGCGCAAGCCAAGCTGATGGGGGTCTGGGTCAGGACGAATGCCGATGGCTTCCGCGGCCCTGAATGCCCCCTTGCCCGGGATGGTAAAAAGAGATTGATGTTTCTAGGGGACTCCTTGACCTTCGGTTGGGGCGTTGAGGAAAAGGACACTTTCAAGGACATTCTTGAATCGCAATTGAATGCCCTAGTTCCGACGGAGATTATTAATACTGCCAGCGGTAATTATAATGTGGTCATGGAGGCTAATCTCTTCTTGGAGAAGGGATTAAAATACCATCCGGACAAGGTAGTTTTATTTTATTTTATCAGGGATGCCGAGCCAACCCCGCACAAATCAAGGTTTTGGGCCTTGGGATATTCTGAATTGATAACGCTATATTGGTCCAGTTTTCATAGGCTTATGGTGAATTTGGACCCAGCCAAGAATGGGTATCAGCCATATTATTCAAGCCTCTATCAGACTGGCCAGCCAGGATTAGACGCCACCCTTAAAGCCTTCCTTTTATTAAAAGATACCTGTCAAAAGCAGGGGATCTCCTTTCAAGTGGTACTTTTGCCGGAACTGCATGAGTTGGTCAATTATCCTTTTACCAAGGAGCATCGGATGATCATGGGTTTTCTGAAGGCAAATAGTATCGATGCCATGGACCTGGCGCCGTATTTTTATAATTATAAAAATCCAATGGACTTATGGGTCGCCCCTGATGATGCTCACCCGAATAAGAAAGCTAATTTTCTTTTTGCAAAATATTCTTTTGATTTTATTAAAAAAGGTTTATATCTAGGACAAGGCCTATGAAGGGACTTTTTAGAAAATACTGGCTGTTTATTCTTGTCGGTTTTATTTTTTTAATGGCGTTAACCATGCTCCTGGTGATCGTCACCAGCAGGCCCCAAGAAGGTGGTTTTGTTTATCAGATCGATTGAACTGCCTATGATTAAAAAAGCCCTATTATTGAGTTTGGTCCCTTCCCTATTTCTTTGCTTGCTATTTAATTCGTTCAATAATTCCCTCTATCACAACGGCAAATGGATGCCGACGAAGGTCCTTCTTAAAAGAGGCGTTGCCGGCGCCCATGATTTTTTCTTTTCACGGACGGCTTTAGCGCAGGGGCATTTGGACCTGGGCTGCTGGTATGGGTTCCAGGAGGTCACTTTGAAGAAGAGCATTACTCCCGCAACAATCGACTTTGATTTTAATTTGTCTGAAGGTTCCTATCTTGTTTTTGAGTTCAACAAGAACGTCAACCAGCTTTCCGGTATTCGCTTGAGTCTGGATAAAAGATTTAAGGATCTGTACTTGATCAGCAGTGATGAGGGGGAGTTTATTTATACACAGGCATTGAACGTCCCGTCCATCAAGCCAAATACATGGAACCGGATCAAGGTCTTTTTTGGGTCGGATACGGCAACTTTTTATTTGAACGACGAGCTTTTGACAAAAGTCAAAGTATCACTGATCCCACAACAGCAGATTGGATTCAGGGGTGGTTCAAAAAGAGCCCTGGTCGATAATGTCATGATCCATGAGCTTAATTCACCGAACAACATCAAAGAAACCTTCAGCAATAATAATTGCTATGTGTTTCTTGCATGTTGGGTGATGGTGGCATTATTAAACCTTGTCGTGTCAAGGAGATGGGCATCATTATTGGTCATTGGAAATGGCGGCCTGGCGGTTTTTTTAGGATTATTCCTATTGTTCGATTTTTTTTATACGTCCCACCGGTATTACCATGTTTTAAAGACGCGTGAGATGACGGATATGGAAAATAAATATTGGAGTAATGACGGTGAGGCATACGTCCTTCAAGAGATCAAAGATAAATATGAAAAGAGCGCGTCACCTAATAGTATACGAGTCGTATTCATGGGAAGGTCCCAGACATGGGGAGCAGGGGCACGCAATGAAGCGGAGACCTTTGTCAGGCGTATTGAAGGAAAGTTAAATAGTGCATCCTATTCGAACAGGAATATTGAATGCATCAATGCCGGCATATCCGGGACAATGCCGCTGATGGACCTAGTAGATATTTACAGCAAGAATTTGATCGGTCTAAAGCCTCAATTGACTGTTATCAGTTTATCAAATAAAGAACCGGACCCTGCCCATTTTTCTTCTGCGTTAAAGCGTTTGGTTGATCTGGACATTGCTCAAGGAATCGGCACTGTATTTGTGTTGGAAGGGCATTCAATAGAGCGCACATTACCCGAAAGGGTGCGCAGTATTATTGAAGAAGTAGGCCGCCAAAAAGGAATTCCGATATATGACCTGCAGGAGTATCTGGCTCAAAATTATGAGAAAGGGTTCATTTGGTGGGACACTGCTCATCTAACATCTTTTGGGCAGAAATTAACCGCAGATTATTTATCTGATAGGATAGCCCATGAGCTATTAGCAGAAAAGAAATTGTAAGCGATGATGACGCGACCAAGATTTTATGCCTGCATTTTTTTATTAGCCTTAATGCCTTCCGTGTTATCAGCGCGAGCCATCAATTCATTCAACAACACCCTTTATCACAATGGCCGCTGGCTTCCGACGAAGATCATGCTTAATAAAGGCGTTTGGGGTGGGCTGGAATTTTATTTTTCCCGCAATGCATTGGCCCACGGGAAGATGGACCTTAGTTGTTGGCATGGGTATCAGGAAGTCATTTATAAAAAGAGTATTGATCCTCGGGAAATCGACCTTGATTTTGAGCTCTCCTCGGGCTCTTACCTGGTCTTCGAATTTAATAAGGATGCCAGGCAATATTCCGGCGTCCGTTTAAGTTTAAATAAGCAATTCAGAAATATTTATTTTATCTCCAGCGACGAAGGAGAATTCAAATTCCTCAAAGGATTAAATGTTCCTCCGATCAGGCAAAACACCCGGAATCGACTTAGGGTTATTTTTGACCGTGACGCCGTTTCATTTTATTTGAACGGACAATTCTTAGGTCAGGACAAGGTAGCACCGCTTTCACAACAACATTTCGGGTTCAGAGGAGGATTTAATAAAACACTGATCGATGATGTTGAGATCCATGACCGTAATACCGGAGGCACGATCAAAGAGAGCTTTGATAATAATGACCTTTATGTTCTCTTCGGTACTCTTATTGTTATCGCCTTATTGAATATTTTTTCAGGAGAATTTTTGTACAGGCGCTTTAATAACACTTGCAAGAGGCCTTTGTTCGTGTTGATCATGGGGAATTTGGTCCTGAGCATTTCCATAATCATCTGGTTATTATTCGACCGTTTCTATGTCAGTGACCGGTATTATCCTGTCATGAAAACGCCGATCGTCGTGGCCAGGGCGCATCAATACTGGTCCAAGGTCAGCGGCAGGTATATCTTGGGCCAGATCAAGAAAAAATATACCAATGAGAAAACTAAAAATAAGATAAGGATAATTTTTATCGGCAGTTCTCAAACATGGGGTTCAGGGGCGCGCAACGAAAATGAGGGCATGGTTAACCGTATTGAGGCAGAATTAAATATCACTGCCCCGCATAAAAAGCGTGTTGAATGCATCAATGCCGCAATATCCGGGTACCAGGCCAAGGACCTATTTAGTATCTACGTTAAAAAACTAATAGTTCTTAAACCTCAAATGGTGGTCATTAATCTTTCGAGCAATGATAATGACCCGGTCCAATTTTCAAATGCATTAAAGCATTTTGTTGAACTTAACAGATCAAAACATATCAAGACTCTATTCGTCATGGAAGCCAATTCTACCGAATACCGGCAGGATATGGCTTTGCATCAGATAATGAGGCAAGTAGGACGCAAGAAGCGAGTTCCGGTACTTGACCTCAACAGTTATCTTGCTTTGAATTATGACAAGGGATTTTTATGGTGGGATTATGTCCATCTGACTTCATTTGGGCAGCGTTTAGCGGCAGATTTTTTGTCTGATTGGATTGCTCAAGATCTTAATTAAAGGTCCCCGCTTGTCAAAAACCAAAGGGCGCAGGGCTTGTGATAGTTGCGCAGGATGAAATAACGCACCATGATCTCGGGGTGATGATCGTAGATATAATTGATCCAGTCCTCATCTGTTTGGCAATGTTCGGCATCGATCCTCATTTGCGCTCCCCAGGCATCCGCGCTTTCATCGGGATAGGTGTTGAAATAGGTGATAAGAAAACAGACCGCAAAAACAATTGCTGTCAGAGAAGAAACCAAGAGCAAAGGCGGCCAAAGATCAATGGTCTTTGCCAGGCAATAGCCAACCAGCAATTCGATGAATGGCTGTGCACCCAATGCTCTTAGCGCGTGAGGCAGGCCTTCCCAGGTCAGTGCCGCAGGGACAATGCCGGCCGCTGCCGCCAACAACAAAAATATGACGAGATGAGAGGGGGTCTTTTTCTTTTTGATCGACTTGCATGCGAGGAGAAGCCCAGAGCAAATGCCCAGCATATCAAGCCAGCTTAATTCCCCGAAATGGCCGGTTGAATGGCGGATATTATTGTCGCCTGAAATGAATAGGAATTTTGAGCTTAGATGGGAAAGATAATTTTTAGTGAAGGTGATGGTAATGTCCTTCCAAGAGGATGTTTGAGAAAAAATACTTAGTGAATTGAATCGAAATTGCATGGACTCCTGGTGTGAAGAGATGTAAAGAGGGGCAGTGCAAATGGCAAATGCGATAATAAAGATCCCCAGATACCAAGGCCGTAATTTTTTTTGCCTGAACTGAAATCCAATAAGAAGAGGAATGATCAGCAAGCTATGGAGGCAAGTCGGTGGATAAGAATACATGGCACAGTTAATGAAAAAAGCCGAAAGCACCATGTCAAACCATCGCGAGTTTCGGAGAAAAAAGAAAACTCCCCAGATCAAGAAGACCGGCCCCAGGGTGGATTCAATGGCGATCCTGGAGAACATCCAACCCCAAGGTGAGATGCTAGCAGCAAGAAGGGTAAGCCAAGCGCAGGTTGGTCCGCCCAATATGCGTGCTAAAAGGAATATCCCCAGAAGACCCAAAGTAAAGGCGCATACTGAAAAGCTTCGTACACTGGTGATTGAAAAGCCAAAGGCCTTGATCCAAAGGGCCAACGGATAAGTTTGTGTCGGGGGTTTAGGTGAGCCGAAACCGATAACACTAAAAAGAGGCCATTTTTTTCCCTGGATATCGACACCTTCGGTGGCGAGGCTATTTGAGTTGAGGGTACTTGAAATTTCATCCCCGTAAAATCCTTTAGGGATGCATTCCAGGTTAACAAAACGCATCATGTTGACAACAAGGATGGTCAAAAGGATGAAAAAGAAAGCAATATTCTTAAGACAGAACATATTTTATTTATATTATAATAATTTAAAACCAAAAAGCAATACATGGTCTAAACATGCTTGAAAAAAGACAGATCAAAGCACTTATCAGTATTTATTTATTTTTAAGCGGAGCGTTCATTGTTCTGTTCTCCACCCAAATATGGGGATCTGGCATAAGCCATGATTCCATGTATTATATCGGCGCTGCGCGGGGGCTTTCAAGCGGCCAGGGATTGATGACAGGCCTAAAATTCGACCATGTTAAACCCATGGTCCATTATCCGCCTTTTTTTTCAGGGGTACTTTCTCTAATAAATTTTTTAGGGCCGGATCCAATGGTCGGGGCAAGACTGCTCAATGCCATACTTTTTGGGTCATTGATAGTTTTGATTGGAAATATGGTGTATTCATATCAACGGTCTTTGGGCGCGGCGGTGGTGGGAAGCCTTTTGGTCCTAAGCTCGAGAGATCTAGTTGAGGTCCACTGCATGGTTTGGAGCGAGCCTCTTTCCAATTTTTTGATATTTTCAGGATTATACCTGCTAAGCCGGTATTTAGAAGATCCGAAACCTTCATTATTGGCCGCTGTTGTGTTGATCGCAGGATTGGAGGGCATTACAAAATTCGCCGGTATACCGTTGATTGTTGCCGGGAGCATCGGATTGATTTTTTACTCAAGGTCGAGAAAAACTTTGTATTCAAAAGTTTATGATGCTTTTATTTTTAGTTTATTGGCCTCATTGCCGTTAATGTTATGGCTGATAAGGAATTATCTGGAGACCGGCAGATGGGTCGACAGGGTCATTATTTACCATCAACTGACCCATCAAGACCTTGAGATCGCTTTGAGGACGTTGACACAATGGTCAGTCTTCAGGCATGAATATTTAATCTTGTTATTCTTAGCTATTTTATATATATTTCAAAAAGCCCAACCGAAGACCTTACCGAGATTAATGGTCATATTTATCTTGTCGTATGGGGTTTTTTTAATGATCTCCAAGCTTTTCATTGACCGGGCGACACCCGTAGACCTTAGGATCCTTTCTCCGGTATTTATAGCGTTCATTGTGTTTTTATTATGTATCGTGGGGGATTTGAAAAGGAGTATCAGGAATATATTTTATCTTCTTTGTTGGGTCATTATTATCCTTTCATGGGGTAATACATATAAGTACGTGATGTATATCCATAACAATGGGATGCAATTATCGAGCCCTTTTATTGTTGTGAAGACTTGAAGATAATGCATGATGAAAGACAAATATTCATTATAATGGTGGCATGAAACACATCTCGATCGTTATCCCGGCCAAAGATGAGGAAAAGCGCCTGCCGCGTTTTTTAAGGCAGGTGGTCGACCATTGCCAGCGGTCGGTGCATTCGTATGAGATCATTGTGGTGGATGACGGCAGTAAAGACCGCACAGCGGCCGCGGCCCTGGATTTTCAAGCCGAATTCCCTTCGATAAAGGTGATCAGCCTTGAGCGAAACCATGGCAAGGGTTACGCTGTCAAACAAGGTTTTTTTGCGGCCTCGGGGGAGATCGCCTTGTTCCTGGATGCTGATGGTTCCACCGGGCCTGAAGAGATCGAACGCAATTTAGGCTACTTTGATTCAGGCTTTGATATTGTCATAGGATCGAGGGTCCTTAGCGACGGTAAATCGCAAGTCAAAGCCAAATTTTACCGGCGAATGATGGGGGCTGTGTTCAATTTTTTTGTTGCAAAGCTGCTTATCAAGGGCATCAAGGACACGCAATGTGGTTTTAAAATGTTTAGGACCTCCTTTATCAGGGACCTGTTCGGCCCTCTTCATTTGGAGGGATTTGGTTTTGACCTTGAAGTATTGTATTTGGCCCAAAGAATGGGCCTGCGCGTCAAAGAGGTCGCAGTCAATTGGGCCCATGTGGATGGCAGTAAGGTTGATCTATTCAAGGATTCCTTAGGGATGTTCTGGAATATTATACAAATCCGGTTCATTTTTAAATATAATCATCATATCAAGATCCAGGGTGATCAGAGCAATAGTTCAAAAGAAAATAAGGGATTGGTATCATTAAGCAGCATGACTCTTGGGCAAAAGGCACAGATCGTCGCTTTCACGCTGGATTCCAAGGAAGGGGAGCATATCCAGAAATTAGGGCTTTCTCCGTCGGACCAGTTGGAGATCGTACGGTTACCGGTCCAGGGAGGGCCTGTTGAGGTCAAGATCCGCGGCTATTTTGTTTCATTAAACAAAGAGCAGGCTGACCGTATCATGGTCAAACCATTATTTTGATTATGCCATCAATTCCAAAACCATCCAACCAGTCGGTCCATTCTCAATCCTTCCATTTCCGGTCCCTTATTAATAGGGAAGGAAGATTGAATGTCCATGGTACGCGTGAGCGTCAAAACCCTTTTTCAGATCTTTATCATTATTATTTCTCCCTTTCCTGGCCGAAATTTTTTATAAACATTGCTTCTATATATCTATTAATAAATTTCCTATTCGGGGCCCTTTATTTTTATTTTGGGGCCAAGAGTTCGTTATGGCAATGTGTGTTTTTGAGCATTGAGAACACGAATTCCGTTGATTACAGCAGGATTTCGTCGACAGGGATAGGCCCTTATATTTTAATGACCATCCAGGCGTTTTTAGGATTACTGATCCTGGCGGTGACCACGGGATTGTTTTTCGCAAGATTTTCCAAGGCCAAGGCGAGGATCATTTTCAGCAATAAAGCGATCATGGGCAAGCATAACGGACGCCCATGCCTGTTTTTCAGGATCGCCAATGAGCGGCTAAACCAGATCGCGGAAGCGCATATTGAGCTCACTCTGACAAAAAATGAGACCAGCCTGGAAGGCGAGCATTCACGCCGGTTTTACGATTTGAAACTGGACCGTGACCACTCACCGTTATTTTCGTTAAGCTGGACCGTACGGCATTATATCGATGAGCATAGCCCCCTGTTGGGGATGGATGATGCAGCGATGCGGGAATGCCAGATGGGCATTTTGGCATCTTTGACAGGGATCGATGAGACCTTTGCCCAGCCCATTATCGCCCGGCACGCGTATACGCCGGAAGACATTGTTTACAATAAACGGTTTAGAGATATCATTGTATGGCATGATAAAAAAGTCCATATTGACCTCAAGGGCATTCATGACCTGCACGAACTTCTAAGTTAATCACATGATCAAGGTATACACCGGAGTCAAAGGTTTTGCGATTTCCCTTTTTTTTATCGCGGGGCTGGTGGTTTTTATTTCCATTTTTTACTGGGGGATCGCCAAGGCGGCCGAATTGTTTTTGCCTTTATTGACGGTTGCCGCTTACGCGATGATCATCATTTTCGTGCTGGTCATGCTTCCGGCGGCATTCGTTAAAAATCTGCGCCCGTCCTTAGGCATCTATGCGCTGTTGATGTCCCATGTTCTGGGAGTGGCGGCATGGATGACGTCTTTTTTCTTTATCGTTAAGGCCTTTGGTTTTTGGGGTATATTTTTTGCATTTTTGTTCCAGTTCCTGGCACCCTTGGCTATCGTGGGGGCCTTGCTTCAAGGGGCATGGACTGTCGCGGGCAACCTATTATTGTGGACCATTTTCACCTATGGGATGAGGTATTACAGCCAATGGTTGATCAGTTTAAATCCGGCTCCCCGTCAAGAGGGCCGAAAAGACATCATTGATGTTGATGCCATTGAGGTGGAAGATCAGGATTGACGGTAGGGGTAATTTTTTGCCCCACCCTAAAACGAAGGGGTTTTATGGAACAGGTATATGCAATTGCGGCGTTATGGTTAGGCTTGGCGGTGATCAGTGCCATTATTGCCTATCATTTGAGGATCTCGATCGCACTTGTCGAGATCTGTGTCGGGGTATTGGCCGCGATGGTAACGAGCCATTTCTATGGTCCAAGCGCGTTCGGGAGTAATTTGGAATGGCTGCGTTTTTTGGCTTCCAGCGGCGCTGTCATGCTGACATTCTTGGCCGGGGCTGAGCTTGATCCCAAGGTCATCCGTACCAAATGGCAAGAGGTCACGGTCGTCGGTCTCGTGGGATTTTTTGCCCCCTTTTTGGGCTGCACGGCATTTGCCTATTATATTCTACATTGGGATATCAGGGCGTCCTGGCTGGCAGGGGTGGCATTATCAACGACCTCGATGGCGGTGGTGTACGCGGTGATGCTTGAAACAGGTTTTAACAAGACCGATTTTGGCAAAGGGATCTTGGGGGCTTGTTTTGTCAATGACCTGGGCACAGTCATTGCTCTTGGGCTGATATTTGCCCCTTTTACGTACAAAACAGTTGTATTTATCGTTGTCAGCATCATCGTCCTTTGCCTTTTCCCAGGGATCACGACCTTTTTACATCGGAAATACGGGAACAAAACAGCGGCCATCCGTGTCAAATGGGTGATTTTTGTGCTTTTTGGATTAGGGGCCTTGGCCACGTGGTCCGGAAGCGAGGCTGTTTTACCTGCTTATTTGGCCGGTATCTTTCTGGCAGAGTTTGCCGTTGAAGAACATCTTTGGATAAGGCGCCTGCGCACCTTGACCGTTGGTTTTCTGACGCCATTTTATTTTCTCAGGGCCGGTTCCCTGGTTTCGATCCCGGCGCTGATCAGTGCTCCGGTGGTTTTTTTGGTCCTTCTGTCAGGGAAGGTCTTATCAAAGATTCTTGGGCTATATCCAGTGATCGGAATTTTTCGTAAACAAAATTCAGAAAGATGGTATTATACTCTTTTGATGTCAACGGGGTTGACTTTCGGGACGATCTCATCGTTGTATGGTTTCTCGCATGGGATCGTGACCCAGGAACAGTATTCTTTTTTGGTGGCCACGGTCATTGCCAGCGCGGTTATCCCGACCTTGATCGCCAATATTGCTTTTTTTCCGCACCATTTACTTCCCAAGCAGTCAGGGAAGCTGATGTCCGGCGGGATCGATGAGGAATAAGATGAAACAATGGATGATGATTTTGACCGCTTTTGTTTTTTTGGGCCTTGGTCTGGCATTAGCCCAGACCGTCAAGGACGGTTATGGCCAAATGACCTTGCCGGACGGCTCAGTGTATACGGGCCAATTTAAGGACGGCAAATTTGACGGCAAAGGAGAGCTTAACTTCGCTGACCAAAGGCAGTATAACGGTGAATTTATAAATGGGCAATTTGACGGCCAGGGGATCCTTGTTTATTCAGACGGCAGTAAATATGAGGGCCAATTTAAAGACGGGCTTTTAAACGGACAGGGCGAGATCACCTATCCTGACAATACCCAGTATAATGGGACATTTAAAGACGGGGATATTGATACAACGGTTAATCCAACAGACAATACAGCCGTTAATAACTAGATTTGCACAATTGAGTTGTGTTATAATAAGGGTACAAAAATACTATATTAAGGAAGGGGTTTAAGTATGTTACGTAAAACAAAGGTTTTGAAAGTTTTTTTATCTTTAATAGCGGCCATCTTTTTTTCATTGACAAGGGTGGCCTTTGCGGACTGGTCGATCGGGATCGGGGTTGGTGACCGTGACCATCATGATGACAGGGGTTACCATCACGATGACCGCCAGTTCTACCGTTGGCATGACCATCCTCATTATGGCTATCATATGCATTTTTTGCCGGATGGTTACTATACGATCTGGGTGGACGGGACAAGGTATTATTATTATGATGGTTTGTATTATACCTACGTTGGCGCGGGGGATTATGTCATTGTTGATCCTCCCATTGGCGCGTATGTAACGGCCATTCCGCCGGATTTCCAGCCGATCATTATTAACGGCAGGACCTATTATGCGGACAATGGTGTTTATTATGTATTGACCCATCATGGCTATAAAGTTGTTCCCCAGCCGGTGATTTACGCTCAGCCAGAACCGCCGCCACAAGTCGTGATCACCCAGCCTGTAACAACTGTAACAGTACCGCCGCCGGCACCCCCCCAGGACTCGTTTACGATCAATGTCCCTAATAAGAACGGCAGTTTTACAGCGGTGGAGATCAAGAGGTCCGGGAATGGCTACGTGGGCCCGCAAGGGGAGTTTTATGCACAATTCCCTTCCGTTTCCCAATTGAAGGCGATGTATACTAAATAAAGATCAGTTATTCCTGGTTTGTTTTACATGTCCCCCTGCCAATGGCGGGGGGATTTTTTTGTCCCTTTGCTTGACAATTTAATTAACATAGAGTATATTTAGTTAGTTGAATATTTCACATAGTGAAATAAATAGACAGGAGAGTCAAGTGGCCGAACTAACGTTGGAGGATTTTGGGGACAGGATGATCAAGCTCGTCCCTAAACTCAAGATCGAGTTCGGCTGTTACGAGAACAGTACGCTTACCCGCCGGGACATTACCACCACCCAGCTTTTGGTTTTAGAATGCCTTTCATCATGCGGGCATTGCAAAATGCACACCCTGGTCGATGCCCTTAAGGTAAAATTTTCAGCGGTGACCGCGATCATCGACAGATTAGTAAAGACAGGCTTTGTCATCCGTGAACACGGCAAAGAGGACCGGCGCACGGTGATCGTCGCCTTAACAGCTAAAGGTAAGGCGGTTCTAAAAGAAGTCTATCAACAACGCCGCAAAGCTTTTATTCAGGTCTTTAGCCGGGTCAGTGCCAAGGAAAGGGAAGAATACCTGACAATACTCGAAAAGCTGGTCAACCGTTTTTCAATACAAACCGAACCGTTACTTCAAAAGAGATAGATCAATATGAAAAATTTTTTTGTATTACTGGCAGGGGCCTCTTTGGCCATTCTTTTATCAGCCGCTGGCTGCAGTAAACAACAATCAGCGCCCCCGGTAATGCCGCCGCCGGAAGTGGGAGTGGTGAAGATCACCGCTCAAACAGTGCCGGTGACCGCAGAATTACCGGGCCGGTTGGATGCGGTGCGTACAGCGCAGGTGAGGGCCCGTGCAACCGGCATCTTGCTCAAGCAGGTATATAAGGAAGGCTCAGATGTCAAAGAAGGTGATGTCCTTTTTCAGATCGATCCCGCACCTTTAAAGGCAAGCCTGGACAGCGCTCAAGCAAGTTTAGACAAGGCCCAGGCCAATTTACAGTCCACCCAGGCCAAAGCCGACCGTTATAAGGCCCTGGCAGAAATTAATGCTGTCAGTAAACAAGATGAAGTTGATGCATCTGCCGCCGCATTGCAAGCTAAAGCTGATGTCGAAGCGGGAAAAGCAGAGGTGGAAACAGCCTCTTTAAATCTCGGTTATGCGACGGTAACAGCGCCGATATCAGGGCGGATCGGACCGGCTTTGATCACCGAAGGGGCCTTGGTCAGCCAAACACAAGCCAATCAATTGGCCTTGATCCAACAGCTTGACCCTATATATTTTGATTTTACCCAGTCCAGTACGGATGTCTTAAGGATGAGAAGCCTGTTCGATAAAGGACAGCTGCAAAAAGTGGCACCTAATGAAGCCAAGGTGGCCTTGTTGTTAGATGATGGTACAATCTATCAAAATCCCGGCAAGCTTTTGTTCGCGGATATTACAGTTGACCCATCCACCGGCATGATCACCTTACGTGCCGAATTCCCCAATCCTGACCATATTTTATTACCGGGGATGTTTGCCCGTGTTCAACTTGAACAGGCAGTTGACCAGAATGCCATCAGTGTGCCGCAACGGGCGGTTACATTGACATCAGATGGCGGAGCGTCGGCCATGGTCGTCACCAAGGACAACAAGATCGAAGCAAGGCCTCTTAAACTGGGCCAGGCCCTGGGAGAGAATTGGATGGTCACCGACGGCGTACAGGCCGGAGAGATGGTCGTTGTTGAAGGATTGCAAAAGATCAAACCCGGGATGACGGTGAAACCTGTCGCGTTTAATGCTGATGCGGACAATAAATAAGTAATTTAAAAAGGAAATTAGTGTGTCAAAATTTTTTATAGATCGTCCGATCTTTGCCGGTGTCATTTCATTATTGATCGCATTGGTCGGCATTTTGGCCATTACCCAGCTGCCCGTGGCCCAGTATCCCAGTGTAGCCCCGCCATCTATTTCGATCAATGCCTCCTATGCCGGTGCTTCGGCGGAAGTCCTGCAAAATACCGTCACCGCGATCATTGAGCAGCAGATCACAGGTATTGATAATTTACTTTATATTTCTTCCACCAGCAATTCGAGCGGACTATCAACCATATCCCTTTATTTTGAACCGGGCACCAATCCTGATGTGGCACAGGTGCAAGTCCAAAACAAGCTCCAATTAGCCATCCCCGCGTTGCCGCTGATCGTCCAGCAGGCCGGGGTCACGGTCACCAAATCCACCCGCAATTACCTGATGTTCTTTACGCTGTCTACTCCCGACGGCAGTATGGATGAGATTTCGTTGGGGAATTATATCGCTTCAAGTGTCCTTGACCCGATCCGCCGTGTGACAGGGGTGGGTGAAGCCAATATGTTCGGGACGGAAAATGCCATGCGTATCTGGATGGACCCGCAAAAATTGTATAGCTACAATTTAACGGCCAATGATATCATCAATGCCGTTGGTGCTCAGAACGTCCAAGTTCCTGTTGGGCAGTTAGGCGACCGTCCCGCCATCAAGGGCCAGGAGCTCAATGTCACCTTGCAGGGCAGAAGCACCTTGAGCAGTCCCAAGGAATTTGAAAAGATCATTTTACGGGTCAATCCCGATGGTTCCAGGGTCTATCTGGGCGATGTAGCCAAGATCATCCTGGGCGGTTTGGATTACTCGACCCAGGCCCGTATCAACGGACATGCTTCCGCGGCCGTGGCCATCAAGCTGACACCGACAGCCAATGCCGTGGCCACCGCAGATGCGGTGCATGCCAAGGTCATTGCCTTGTCCAAATTTTTTCCCCCGGGCGTGCGGGTTGATTATCCCCTGGACCAATCAGCCTTTGTGCGCATTTCGATCCAGGAAGTTGTCAAGACGCTGGTGATCGCTATTTTCCTGGTGTTCTTGGTCATGTTCCTGTTTTTGCAGAATTTCCGCACCACCTTGATACCAACGATCGTAGTTCCCGTGGCATTGCTGGGCGCTTTTACAGTGCTCAAAGCCTTTAATTTTTCGATCAATGTATTAACACTCTTTGGGATGGTCCTGGCCATCGGTATGCTGGTCGACGACGCCATTGTGGTGGTGGAAAATGTCGAACGCCTGATGCGGGAAGAAGGGCTATCACCCCGTGATGCCAGCATCAAGGCCATGGAGCAGATCACCGGGGCCCTGATCGGCATTTCCTTGGTATTGACAGCGGTATTTATCCCCATGGCTTTTTTTGGCGGTTCCGTCGGTGAGATCTACCGCCAATTTTCTATTTCCCTGATCGCCTGTATGTTGTTCTCCATCTTTTTGGCCCTGACCCTGACACCGGCCCTGTGCGCGGCGATGCTTAAGCCCATTGCCCCTGGCCATCATGATCAAAAGAAAGGATTTTTTGGCTGGTTTAACCGGTTCTTTGAAGATGGCAGGACCACCTATCAAAATATAGTCAGTTTTATGCTCAAAAGCACTATGCCTTATTTTATCATTTATTTTATCATCATCGCGGCTGTGGCTCTGTTGTATGTCCGCCTGCCGTCCTCATTTTTGCCGGAAGAAGATCAGGGGTATTTTATCACCAATATCCAGTTACCCGTCGGAGCGACCTATGCGAGGACGTTGAAGGTTTTAAAGCAGGTGGAGAAATATTTTTTAAACCAGCCTGAGGTTGATAAGCTCATCACGGTGGCTGGTTTCAGCTTTAACGGCCGCGGGCAGAACTCCGCGTTGTCATTTATCCGTTTAAAGGATTGGGGTTTGCGACCGGGAGATGTCCATAAGGCGCCCGCGATCATCCGCCGGGCTTTTGGCGCATTTTCCCAGATCAAAGATGCGATCATTTTTCCTGTCAATTTGCCGCCCATCCCGGAGTTGGGAACATCATCGGGTTTTGACATGCAACTGGAGGACCAGGCAGGTATGGGACACCAGAAACTGATGGAGGCCAGCAGACAATTGTTGGGCGTGGCCGCCAAGGACCCGAATGTGGTCGGTGTGCGCATGCAGGGCCTGGAAGACGCGGCCCAATTGAAGATCAATGTCGATGAGAACAAGGCCAGCGCCCTGGGTGTTTCATTGAATGATATTAACATCGCTTTGCAGGCGAATTTTGGTTCCTATTATGTCAATAATTTCGTCCATGGCAACCGGGTACAGCGGGTGATCGTTGAGCTTGACGCCCCTTATCGCATGCTGCCGTCGGATATCAATAAGGTCTATGTGCGTAACAGCCAGGGAGGCATGGTCTCCCTGTCGAGTTTGATCAATTTACAATGGACCTATGGTTCCCCGCAGCTGCAGCGTTATAACGGTTTTCCGTCGGTCGAGATCGTGGGTTCCACACCGCCCGGTAAAAGCACGGGGGATGCCATGAACGACATGGAGAAAATGGCCCAGCAATTGCCCAAGGGTATCGGTTTTGAATGGACCGGGCAATCCTATGAAGAACGCCTTTCCAGCGCCCAGGCTCCGGTGCTCTATACCTTGTCTTTGATCGTTGTATTTTTGGCCCTGGCCGCTCTTTATGAAAGCTGGTCCATTCCTTTTGCCGTTATGCTGATCGTACCTTTAGGTATTTTAGGTTCTCTTTTGGCCGCAAGTCTCAGGGGAATGCCCAATGACGTTTATTTTAAGGTGGGCCTTTTGGCCATTATCGGATTGTCGACGAAGAATGCTATTTTGATCGTTGAATTTGCCAAAGACCTCCATGCCCAGGGCAAGGGGCTCGTGGAAGCGACCCTTGAAGCGGTCCATTTGCGCTTGCGTCCGATATTGATGACTTCGCTGGCGTTTATCTTAGGCGTTATGCCTTTAGCGTTGAGCACTGGCGCCGGATCTGCCAGCCAGCATGCCATTGGCACGGGCGTGGCGGGAGGCATGTTCACCGCCACATTTTTGGCTGTCTTTTTTGTGCCGGTATTTTTCGTCGCGGTAAGCAGGGTTTTTAAGCCTAAGACAAAAGGTGCTTCAAAATGAGGAAACTTTTTTTGCCAATGTTCTTGTGCCTGGGTTTGGCTGGATGCACCTTTATCCCTGCTTATCATCGTCCGTCCTTGCCTGTACCGGCCAAATTCCCGTATTCTGAAAAATCAGCGTCGGTGACCAAAAAACCGGCCGCAGATATCGGGTGGTCAGAATTTATTAAAGACAAACAATTACATAAGATCATTGAGTTAGCGTTAAAGAACAACCGTGATTACCGGGTGGCCCTTTTAAATGTCGAGCAGCTGCGCGCCCAATACCGTATTGTGAACCTTGCTTTTTATCCCAGCTTTGAGATCGACGCCACCGCCATGCGGGACAGGGAACTGACATTCAATAATAAATTTGTGAAATTCCGCAATTACAATGTCAGTGTCAACACGGCGTATGAACTTGATCTCTTCGGGCATATCCGCAGTCTAAAGGCCCAGGTGTTGGAACAATATTTGGCCACCCAGGAGGCTTCGCGTGCGGCCCAAATTACGCTTGTGGCCCAGGTCGCGGTACAGTATTTGATCGAGCGTGAGCTGTATGAGCAATTGCAATTATTGCAGATGACCCTTCAGTCGGTTGGATCGTATTATGATCTGATCAATAAAAGTTATCAACTGGGCAATTCTTCCGCTTTGGACCTGCGTTTGGCCCAAGCCCAGTTGCAAACCATTAATGTTTCCATTGCCAATTATGACCGTCTGCACAGGCAGGCCCAAGATGCCTTGGTCCTTTTGGTGGGCCAGACCCTTCCGGCTGATCTTCCCTCAGCACGGATGTTAGAGTCAGGGGACTACATGGCAGACCTGCCGGTGGGGTTATCTTCGGATTTGATCGAGCGACGGCCGGATATTTTGGAAGCGGAAGACCAGCTCAAAGCTTCCAACGCCAATATCGGGATCGTCCGTTCGGCATTCTTCCCTAGCCTCACATTAACGGCTTCGGACGGAACAGCCAGTGTCCAGTTCAAAAAACTTTTCACGACGGGCACTAATGCCTGGAGCTTTGCTCCGCAAATTTCTTTGCCTCTTTTTAATCAAAGTACCAATTGGGCCAATTTAGATGCGGCCGATGTGGCGAAAAAGATCCAGATCGCCCAGTATGAAAAGGCCATTCAGGTCGCTTTCAGTGAAGTATCCGATGCATTGGCGGCCCGTGACACCTTAAACGACCAGATCAAGGCCCAGCAGTCTTTAGTCCAGGCCCAGCAAGAACGTTATGACCTGGAAGGGGCCAGGTATAAAAACGGTATTGATAATTATCTGACCGTCCTTTTAGCCCAGCAGGACCTGTACACGGCCCAGGAAAATCTAATCCAAGTCAGCGTTGATCAGCTTACCAACCGAATTTCCCTTTATAAAGCCCTTGGCGGCGGCTGGAAAAAATAAGACGGAACTTTTCCACCTAATATATTGTCTAAATTGATGAGACCTTCCCAACACCCGGTGTTAGGAGAACTCCTAACACCGGGTGTTGGGAAGGTCGAGTAGAATCAATTGATTTTTAACATAGGAGAGAGCATATGATAACAAAGATAATGATCGCAGGGATGATGGTGACTTTAATGGCTTTATCGGCCCCGATGGTATATGCGGACAATGGCGGCGATAAGGATTCCTGGAAACAAGACGGGGATTGGCAGCATGCCAAACATGAACATATGACGGCCAAGATCCTCAACTTAAGCGAGACCCAAGAAAAACAGCTCAAAGATATCCGTCATAAACAGAAAGAAGCCATGAGAAGCACTTTTGAACAGATGAAGGCTGACATGGTTGCTTTTGAAGCGGAGATCATTAAGGCTGCGCCGGATATGAGCAAGGTCAATGATATTCAAGCCAAGCTTAAAACCATTCAGTCACAGATGGTTGACCAGCATTTATCTTCCATCCTTGAGATCAAAAAGGTCCTGACGCCTGAACAATTCGCCGGTTATATGGCCCTGGAAAGAGAAGAAGATATGATGGAGCATCATGGTCATCATCATCCCGGCCCCAAAGATGGCATGGATAAAGACAGGGAAAGTCATGAACATTGGGGTGATAAGTCGAATAAAGACGATGAACCTGATGGCCAGGATTAATAAAAATAATTTAAATCATCATATTGATTAATACAAAGGAGATTATAATATGTTCTTGAAGCCATTGTATGCTTGTGTGATGGTTTTATTCTTTACGATAATGCCTGTATATGCCCAAGACCAGCCGCAAGAGGACCAAAGGCAAGGCCCTCCCAGCGCTGATGATATTGTTGCAAAGATGCAATCGAAGTTAAGTTTGACCCAGGACCAGCTCACAGCCATAACACCGATCATAGAAAAATATTCCTCCAAGCGCGAGGAACTTCATCAAAGCATGGAAGACGGGACGGCGGATAAAGAAAGCATTCACAGCCAAATGAAACAGTTAAGGGAAAACGAGAAACAGGAATTAAGTAAGGTCCTTACGCCAGACCAAATGAGCCAATGGGACAGTATGCAAGGTCAGGGCAAGCGTAAACATAGTGATGGCGAAAGTAATAACGAAGGACCTTCAGAACCTGCAAGTTAATTTAAAGGACCACCGTAATGTCATCGGAATCGGCAACCAAGCAAGATGGGCCTAAGGATAATAATAAACCACTGCTGATCACGTTATCTAAAAAGCGTTCTTATCGATGGATTTGGCTGTTGGTCATCATTGGCATCGTCGCTATTGTTGCATTTAAATTCCTGCATAAATCAACTTCTGCTTCTTCAAATCCATCCCAAATGGCTAAGTATGGCGGGGCCGGCGGACGTATGCCCAGTGACTCGCCGATCGTGACAGCCTTGGCCAAGATCGGCAATATCAATATTTATTTAAACGGGTTAGGTTCTGTAACTCCCCTTAACACGGTCACGGTCAAATATCTTGTTGGCGGGCAGCTGATGAAGGTATTGTTCAACGAAGGCCAGATCGTCAAGCAGGGAGACCTGCTGGCATTGATCGATACCCGGCCCTTCGAAATACAATTGGCTCTGGCCGAGGGGCAACTGGCCCATGACCAGTCCTTGCTTGATGATGCCAAGTTAAATATGGAGCGCTACCAGGTCTTGTGGAACCAGGATTCCATCCCCAAGCAACAGTTGGATACCCAGACAGCCCTGGTCCATCAGATCGAGGGCACGGTAAAGGTTGATGAAGCTCAGGTCAATAATGCCAAACTGCAATTGACCTATGCCCATGTCACAGCGCCGATCAGCGGGCAGATCGGATTACGTCTGGAAGACGCCGGCAATATCGTGGGCACAAGCGATACGACCGGATTAGCCGTGATCACCAAACTTCAGCCGATCACCGTGATCTTTACTATTCCCGAGGACGATATCCCGCAGGTGCTGGGGAATTATCAAGCAGGGCAGAAACTTGTCGCAGAAGCGTATGATCGTGAAGAAACCAAGAAATTAGCGACAGGTCATTTATTTGCCATTGACAGTCAGATCGACCAGACCACGGGGACGGTCAAGCTCAAAGCAATTTTTGATAATAAAGATAACGCCCTTTTCCCCAATCAATTCGTCAATATCCATCTGCTGGTTGAAGTTGATCGTGGGGCAGTCATCATTCCGGTGGCCGCCATCCAACAAGGACCGCAGGGGAATTTTGTTTTTCTGGTCAAGCCTGACAAGACAGTGACCGTCCGTGAGGTCACCCTCGGAGCGACCCAGGAAGATAACGTCGCTATTAAGAAAGGATTGTCAGATGGTGATGTGGTGGTGGTAGAAGGGGCTGACAAATTAAAAGAGGGCAGCAAGGTCACCTTGGCCAGTCTTAATCATCATAAAATTTAGCGGATTAAACATTTTGCGTGATCAACCCTTCGAAACAAAACAACCTTACGTCTCCTAAGGAACAGGGAATATACCCCTCCCGCATATTTATTATGCGGCCGGTGGCAACTGTCTTATTGATGGTGGCCATTCTCCTTGCCGGTGGCGTTGCCTATTTCCAGCTTCCCATTTCCGCTTTACCGCAAGTCGATTATCCCGTCATCCAGGTAGTCACATTTTATCCCGGTGCCAGCCCTGATGTCATGGCAACCGCCATTACCGCTCCCCTGGAACGCCAGTTCGGCCAAATGCCCGGCCTTAAACAGATGCGTTCCAACTCATCCGGCGGCAGTTCAGTGATCACCCTTCAGTTTAGTTTGGACCTTAGCATTGATATTGCCGAACAAGAAGTGCAGGCAGCGATCAATGCGGCCTCAAGCCTTTTACCGACGGACCTTGCCAATCCGCCGGTCTATAGCAAGGTCAATCCGGCAGATGCTCCGGTCTTGACATTGGCGTTAACATCAAAAACAATGCCTTTGCCCCAGATCGAGGATTTAGCGGATACCCGCCTGGCCCAGAAAATTTCGCAGTTATCAGGGGTCGGGCTTGTCACCATCAGCGGCGGGCAAAGACCTGCTGTTCGCATCCAGGCCAATCCAACGGCTTTGGCTTCTTATGGACTTACCGTGGAAGATCTACGTACGTCCATTGCCGCGGCCAATGTCAACCAGGCCAAGGGAAGTTTTGACGGCACACGGCAATCGTCCATCATCAATGCCAATGACCAGCTTAAATCCAGCAAGGAATACAGGGGACTGGTGGTCGCGTATCAAAATGGTGCTCCGGTATTGTTGTCTGATGTCGCCAATATCATTGATGATGTGGAAAATTTCAAGCAAGCGGCCTGGAGGAACAGATCTCCGGCGGTGATCGTCAATATCCAGCGCCAGCCGGGCTTTAACGTGATCCAGGTCGTTGATAGTATCAAGAAGATGCTGCCGGCGCTTGAATCAGCGTTGCCGGCTTCAGTCCAGGTTTCTATTTTGACAGACAGGACGACCACGATCCGCGCCTCGGTAGCTGATGTCCAATTTGAATTGATGCTGGCCGTGGCCCTGGTGGTGATGGTCATCTTTCTTTTTTTGCGTTCTTTCGCGGGGACGATCATCCCCAGCATTGCCGTGCCGGTATCATTGGTCGGGACTTTCGGGATCATGTACTTATTGGGATTCAGCCTTAATAATCTCTCCTTGATGGCCTTGACGATCGCGACGGGATTTGTGGTCGACGATGCCATTGTCATGATCGAGAACATCTCACGGTATATCGAACAAGGCGAAGAGCCCCTGCAAGCCGCCCTTAAAGGCTCAAGCCAGGTGGCTTTTACCATCATGTCCTTGAGCATTTCCCTGATCGCGGTTTTGATCCCGTTGTTATTCATGGGGGATGTGGTAGGACGCTTGTTCCGTGAATTCGCCATCACCCTAGGCGTCACCATTGTCATTTCTGCGATCGTGTCCTTGACGCTGACACCGATGATGTGCGCCAAATTGTTAAAATATACCCCGCCGGAGAAACAAAGTAAATTCTACCATCGTTCTCAAGAAATTTTCGATGGAGCCATTCATCACTATGGCCGTTCGTTGAGATGGGTATTGGATCATCAGCCATTGACCTTGTTAATTGCGTTGGGGACACTTATTTTGACCGTAGTCCTGTTTATTTTCATCCCTAAAGGATTTTTTCCGATCCAGGACACCGGGTTGATCCAGGGCATTTCCGAAGCCCCCCAATCCATTTCATTCCCGGCCATGGCCAAGCGCCAGCAGCAATTGGCCGCGGTCATACTTAAAGATCCTGCGGTCGAGAGCCTGACCGCCTTTATCGGCGTTGACGGAACTAATACAACTCTTAACAGCGGCAGGATCCTGATCAATCTTAAACCCATTGATGAACGTAAAGCCTCGGCCAGTGATATTATCCGCCGCTTGCAAAAGAGTTTAACAGACGTCAAAGGCATCACCCTTTTCATGCAGCCGGTGCAGGATTTGACCGTTGATGATACGGTCAGCCGCACCCAATACCAATACACCCTGGAAGACCCGAATGGCGACGAGCTAAATACCTGGGCCCCTAAGGTGGTCGATGCTTTAAGCAGTCTGCCCCAATTGAGCGATGTGGGCTCTGATGAACAGGCTCAGGGCTTGCAGGAATCACTGGTGATCGACCGTTCCACGGCATCAAGGCTGGGTGTTACACCGGCGGTCATCGATAACACTCTTTATAGTGCTTACGGCCAGCGCATCGTTTCAACGATATTCACCCAGCTCAATCAATACCGTGTCATTCTTGAGGTCCAGCCTGATTTTAAAAAGAACCCAAATAAATTGCATAATTTATATGTACGCGGCAGCAATAGCGCGCAGATACCGCTTGATGTGTTCACCAAGTTCAAGCAAACCTCCGGGCCTTTGATCGTGGGCCATCTGGGACAATTCCCGGCGGTGACCTTATCATTTAATTTGGCCCCGGGCGTGTCTTTGGGGGATGCGGTCAAAGCCATTGATTCAACGACCAAAGAGATCGGATTACCCAACAGTATCAGCGGCCAGTTCCAGGGTACAGCCCAGGCCTTTCAATCGTCCTTGAGCAATGAGCCATTATTGATCCTGGCCGCCCTCATCACGGTCTATATTGTGCTGGGTGTTTTGTATGAAAGTTATATCCATCCCATTACGATCCTTTCCACCTTGCCGTCGGCAGGGGTGGGGGCGATCTTATCGCTTTTACTTTTCCGAACGGATTTCAGTGTGATCGCCTTGATCGGCATCATCCTTTTGATCGGTATCGTCAAGAAAAACGGTATCATGATGGTAGACTTTGCCCTGGATGCGGAACGTGAGGAAGGCAAGAGCCCGCAGGATGCGATCTACCAGTCATGCCTGTTAAGGTTCCGGCCCATCATGATGACGACGATGTCCGCGATCCTGGGGGCCGTGCCTTTGGCCTTTGGGGGAGGCATGGGAGCAGAATTACGTCAGCCATTAGGCATAGCCATCATCGGCGGTCTTTTATTCAGTCAAGTCCTGACACTTTATACGACACCGGTCATTTATTTATGGTTTGACCGGGTCGGTAAAAAATTGCATGTAATTCCTAAGAATAATAATGTCATTCCCGCGAAAGCGGGAATCCCTAACATATGAGCATTTCATCACCTTTTATTAATAGACCTGTCGCGACAACACTTTTGACCCTGGGCGTTGTGCTTTCCGGATTAATTGCCGTCGGGGCACTGCCGGTGTCCACCTTGCCCCAAATTGATCTGGCCACGATCAATGTACAGGCAGAACTGCCGGGCGCAAGCCCTGAGACCATGGCCTCAAGTGTGGCCACCCCTCTGGAGCGCCAGCTGGCCCATATTGCGGGGGTCAGTGAAATGACCTCCAGCAGCAGTCTTGGTTCGACCAATATCACTGTACAATTTGATCTTAGCCGCGATATCAATGGGGCCGCGCGTGATGTGCAGGCGGCGATCAACGCGGCCCAGGATTATCTACCGGCAGATCTACCCATTCATCCGACCTACCGAAAGCTCAATCCATCAGAAGCGCCGATCCTAATTTTAGCCTTGAGGTCTGATACTATGACCAAGGCGGACATCTATGATGTGGCAGACAGTATCATCGCGCAGAAATTATCCCAGGTCGATGGTATCGGCCAGGTCATTATCGGCGGAGGGGCTTCCCGGGCCGTAAGGGTGGAATTAAATCCTACGGCGTTAAATAAATATGGCATCGGCCTTGATACGGTGCGTTCTGCCATCAGCTCGACGAACGCGGACCGTCCCAAAGGCCAATTGTCCAATGATAACAGGTCCTGGGAGATCGTGACCAATGATCAAATTTACTCCGCCAAAGATTACCGACCCATCATCGTCACGCGCAGCCCTTCGGGCGCCGTGGTCAGGTTATCCGATGTAGGGAATGTCACAGATTCCGTTGCTGATATCAGGCAATTAGGGCTTGTCAACGGCAAGCCGTCCATTCCGGTCATCATTTTCCGCCAGCCGGGGGCTAATGTCATCAAGGCGGTTGACGCGGTGCGCGCGGCACTTCCCCAATTGCAGGCAGCGATCCCTCCGGCGATCGATCTTTCCATCGTCCTTGACAGGTCGCCGACCATCCGAGCTTCCGTTGCTGAGGCCCAACGCACCATCGTGATCGCGGGGATCCTGGTTATCCTCGTGGTTTTCGCTTTTTTGCGCAATTTCCGTTCGACCTTGATCCCCGGTATTGTGGTGCCGGTATCGATCATCGGGACCTTCGGGGTCATGTTCCTTTTGCATTTTAGTTTAGATAATTTGTCGCTGATGGCCCTGACGGTCGCTACAGGATTTGTGGTCGACGATGCGATCGTGGTGGTGGAAAATATCACCCGTTATGTTGAAAAAGGCATGGACCCGAAAGAGGCGGCCATCAAAGGGGCAGGTGAGATAGGCTTTACGATCCTTTCGATTAGCGTATCATTGGTCGCGGTCTTTACACCGATTCTTTTGATGGGAGGCGTTTTAGGCCGTTATTTCCGTGAGTTTGCCATGACCTTGTCCGTGGCGATATTGATATCCATGGTGATCTCGCTGACCACGACCCCGATGATGTGTTCCCTGCTATTAAAACCTCATAAAGAAGAAAAACATGGCCGGCTTTTTAATGCTACTGAAGGGGTGTTTAACAGCATGATCGGGTTTTATAAAAGGACTTTATTATGGGCCCTGGACCATCAAGGGGTCATGTTGTCCTTGACCCTGGGCGCATTGGCGACGAGCATTTATTTATTTACGATCATCCCGACCGGATTATTCCCCCAGCAGGACACCGGTCGTTTGAGCGGGAATATCCAGGCTTCCCAGGACATTTCTTTCCAATCGATGGAGAAGAAATTACGGGCCATAGTCAATATCATCATGAAAGACCCGGCGATTGACACGGTGACCGCGTTTACCGGCGGTTCAAATTCGGCGCGTATGTTCATTATGCTTAAACCGCCGCAAGTGCGAAAAATCTCGACCGACCAGGTGATCGCCAGGTTACGTAAAA
The DNA here is from genome assembly GCA_964487685.1 of uncultured Planctomycetales bacterium. GTDB lineage: Bacteria > Omnitrophota > Gorgyraeia > Zapsychrales > Fredricksoniimonadaceae > JABDGZ01. The sequence goes on along the minus strand of CAZASA010000012.1, from coordinate 4,782 downwards.
AACTAACAGCAGTCCCCAGCGCCCCGACCTATCTTCAAAACGTGCAGGATTTGAATATCCCCGGCGCGCGTATGGCCAATGCGCAATACCAGTATACCCTTCAGGCAGATAGCCTGGATGAATTGGCCGCGTGGTCACCCAAGATCGAAGCGGCATTACGCCAATTACCTCAATTAGCCGACATTAGCAGTGATAAACAAAATAAGGGCCTGCAAACGGACCTGGTGATCGACCGTGTCACTGCCTCAAGGCTTGGGATCACCCCTCAAGAGATTGATAGTACCCTCTATGATGCTTTTGGCCAACGGCAGGTGTCGACGACGTATAAACAATTAAACCAATATCATGTGGTCATGGAGCTTGCCCCGCAATTCTGGCAGCGTGCTTCAACGCTTAAGGATATCTATGTGGCATCAACGAAAGGCACCTTGGTGCCATTAAGCGCGTTTGCCCATTATGGGACATCGACCACGAGCTTGGCCGTTGCCCATCAGGGACAATTTCCCGCGATCACTTTTTCCTTCAATCTGCCGTTAGGGACTTCACTCGGCGACGCAGTTAAGGTCGTTAATGCGGCCATGAATAGGATCATGCTGCCCAGCACCATTCATGGGAATTTTCAGGGTTCGGCCCAGGTATTTCAAACTTCCATGAGCAGTCAACCAGTCTTGATCTTCACAGCGCTGTTGGCTGTTTATATTGTCTTGGGTATTTTGTATGAAAGCTACATACATCCGGTGACCATTCTTTCAACCTTGCCTTCCGCCGGTGTGGGGGCGCTTTTGGCCCTGTTGATCACCCATACGGAATTGACCATCATTGCTTTGATCGGTCTGATCCTGTTGATCGGCCTGGTCAAGAAAAACGGGATCTTGATGGTTGATTTTGCCCTGGATGCGGAACGCCTGGAGGGGAAGAACTCCCATGATTCAATTTTTGAAGCTTGCCTTTTAAGGTTCCGTCCCATCATGATGACCACCATGTCAGCGATCTTCGGCGCTTTACCTTTGGCCATGGGAACAGGGATGGGCTCGGAACTTCGACGCCCTTTGGGGATCGCCATTATCGGCGGGTTGATCTTCAGCCAGATGCTCACTCTTTATACCACGCCGGTGATCTATCTTTATATGGAACGCTTCAGGATCTGGTTTGAAACCTTGCGCGGCAAAGAGCGAAGTATAGAAGGAGAAAAAACATGTATAGCATAAAAGGATTAATTTTTTGCTGTTCCTGCCTGTTGATCGCAGGCTGCACGATCGGCCCCAAATATGTCCGCCCAAGCGCGCCTCTTGCGACGGAATATAAAGGCAACAAGGATTGGAAGGTGGCAACACCCCAAGATGCCGCTATTAAGGGGGAATGGTGGAAGGTTTTTAATGATCCTCAATTGGACGCTCTTGAAGCCCAGGTCAATATTTCAAATCAGAACATAGCTATGGCCGAGGCTCAGTATGACGAGGCTTACGCGTTGGTACAGGCCGCTCGTTCCAGCTTTTTCCCGATCTTGACGGTTGATCCTTCCTATAAACGGTCCCATGGCGGGGTCGGTTCTTCCAGCGGGGTCGCTTCTCCCAGCGGAAAAAATGTTTCACAGACAATTTTGGGAGCTAATGTAAGCTGGGAAGTAGATCTTTGGGGAAAGATCCGCCAAACCATAACTTCCTATCGTGCCCTTGCCCAGGCCAGTGAATCCGAATTGGAAAATGCCAGGTTAAGCGCTCAGGCCCAATTGGCCCAGGACTATTTTCTTCTATGCACCTACGATGCGCAAAAAAAGATCCTGGATGATACAGATGCTATTTATCAAAAATTTTATAATTTGACCAAAAATCAATACGCCAGCGGGGTGGCGGCCCAATCAGCCGTGATACAGGCGAAAACCCAACTGGAAGGCATAGAAGCTCAATCGATCGATATCGGAGTACAGCGTTCGCAGATGGTAAATGCGATCGCTCTGTTGATCGGCAAACCGGCGTCATCATTTTCACTGCCAACGCTTACCTTGCCTTCGTCCGTGCCGGCAGTCCCTGTGGGCCTTCCGTCGCAGCTGCTAGAGCGAAGGCCGGACATTGCCAGCGCGGAAAGGACCATGGCCTCGGCCAATGCCCTTATCGGAGTGGCTGAATCAGCTTATTATCCGACGCTGACATTAAGTGCTTCAGGCAGTTTCCAGAGCCAAAGGTCCGATCTTTCCGACTTATTTATGTCCCCCAATCCTTTGTGGTCAGTTGGGCCGGCCTTGGCCGAGACGATATTTGATGCTGGATTAAGGCAGGCGCAAACAGCCCAGGCCAAGGCTGTTTACAATCAGGATGTGGCCTCCTACCGCGAGACGGTGTTGACAGCGATCCAGCAGGTTGAAGATAATTTAGCGGCGCTGAATATTTTAGACCAGGAAAAGCAAGTACAGGATACGGCGGTAATGGATGCCCAACGATCGGTTGCCCTTGAAACAAACCAATATAAAGCAGGGACAGTAAGCGCCCTTGATGTCATCACCACACAGGCGATTGCCCTGAACGATGAAAAAGCTTCTGCCACTCTTCAGGGTGAACGCCTGAATGCCTGCGTATTGCTTATTGAATACCTGGGCGGTGGATGGACAGCTCCCCGATGAAAATAAGTAGATTGATACTTTGTTTAATGGTATTTGCTTTTCCAGCATTTGCTGACGACAATCATCCGTCGACCATTGAAGATTTTAACAGGGCCATTGCGATCAATCCAAGGTCCGCGGACGCCTATTTTGACCGCGGGCTCCTGTGGGTGAAACAAGGCAAACTTTCCCCAGCCATCGCTGATTTTTCACAAACGATCACATTAAGCCCGCAAGACATGGAGGCGTATTACAGTCGCGCTAACGCCTATGCCCAGCAAAAGAGTTTCATGCAGGCCATTGTTGATTATAATAAAGTCATTGAATTAGATCCCTCGGATGCCACGGTGTATTACAATCGCGGGCTTTCCTATTCAAACACCGGCAATACAGCACAGGCCATTGCTGATTTTACCCAGGCCATCAAAATAAATCCTGATTATGCGGCCAGTTATCATAACAGGGCCCTTTCATGGGACAAGGTGGGTGATCCTGTTAAAGCCATGGCAGACATGAACAAGAGCATTGCATTAGACCCAAACGATGCACTATCTTATTATAATCGCGGGAACCTTAATGAGAAAAAAGGTTTGCTTAACGATGCGATCAATGATTTCAGTAAGGCCATCCAATTGGACCCCGATAATGCCCAGGCCTATACAAATCGGGGAGAGGTCTATGTTCAACAAGATGACCTGCCTCAGGCAAGGTTCGATTTTTCCAAAGCCATTGAGATAGATCCCCGGATGGCCGTTGCCTATAATAACCGGGCCATCGTCTATTATCAGCTTAAAGAATTTAAAAAAGCCTGGGGAGACCTAAATCAAGCCATGGCCCTGGGTTTTGCCCCTGACCCAAGGTTTATTTCGACGGTTAAAAAAGCAGTGGACAGAACATCGAATTAAGACGATAATCCAACCTATGTTTTAATTCGTCATTCCCGCGAGCAACTGCGAGTGTCGGTCAACACGACCGAAAGCGGGAATCCATAACAAGGAGATACACATGGGTTTTCAAGGTGGACAAGGTGGCAGGGGCGGGTACGATCGTGGCCCGCGTGAGATGCACAAAGCTGTTTGCGCAGATTGTAAGCAAGAATGTGAAGTTCCATTTAAGCCTAGAGAAGACCGTCCGGTCTATTGCAAGGACTGTTTTTCAAAGCATAAAGAAAGCCGCTAACCAAAAGCAGCTTGAACCAAGATTCTAAAAAAGCCCGTCCTATTCATTTATGACGGGCTTTTTTATCCCTCTTTAAATTTTTCCTACCCATAAAATATAAATTATGTTAATATTGAAACTTCTTTGGTCCTCATGCCGGACATTCGCCATTGCTTGGAGCCTGTGGGTGTAGCTTGGCTTGCGGGATTTCGACGGGCCTATAGCTCAGTCGGTAGAGCAGGGGACTCATAATCCCTTGGTCCCTGGTTCGAGTCCAGGTGGGCCCATTAAACTTAAGGACTCATAGCTCAGTTGGTTAGAGCGTCGCCCTCACATGGCGAAGGCCGCTGGTTCAATTCCCGCTGAGTCCACCAGATATTATTAGTGTAACCTTTAAGGAAATTATGATGGCGGCAGATCAAAATCTGAAAGACCAAATAAGGAAGCTCGTAGAGCTCCAGATCATGGACGAGGAGATCTTCCGTTATAAACGCGAATTGCGTGAAAAGCCTGCAGAACTTGAAGAGATCAAGAATGAATTTGAATCCAAGAAGGTCAAACTTAAAGGTCTGGAAGATCAGTTAAAGTCCATCCAGGTCGTCCAGAAAGAATTTGAATTAGACCTTAAAATTAAAGAGGAAGGGATCTCTAAAGCGGACGCTTCTTTAAGTTTATTAAAGACCAATAAGGAATACCAGGCCAGATTGCTTGAGATCGAGAATTTGAAGGCTGATAAATCGATTGCAGAAGAAAAAATTCTGCTGGGCTATGATGAGGTGGATGCGGCCAAGAAAGCGATGGAAGCAGAAAAACTCGCGGTGGCCCAGTACGAAAAAGAATATAACGCCAAGAAAAAACAGGTTGAAGATGATGTGGCCGTGATCGCTGACCAAATGAAGGTCAAAGAATCCCAGCGTGCCCGCATCGCGCCTGACTTCAGGCGCGATGCGGGCACGCTGGGATTCTTTGCGCTGCATTTGGTCAGCGATCACGGCCACTTGATCTTCTAGCTGGTTTTTCTTGGCGTG
>CAZASA010000011.1:20762-47412 GCA_964487685.1 uncultured Planctomycetales bacterium | reverse complement strand
CAAGTCCCGCACACATCAAAATACAAACCCTGGAGATTAGTAAATTACTTTGCTTTTGTTGATGAGAGAAAGGCAAGAGAACTTGAAATTTATCTCAAATCCGGTTCAGGCAGAGCTTTTGCCCAAAAACATTTTTAAAAAGGACGGCATGGAGGTAGTAATGAATAAAAGAAGAATTCTATATTCTTTGTATTTATTTTTTATTGTTCTTTATTCATCGGGTTGTGCCGGAATTAACGACTATTATGTAAGTAAATTAGATAATCCTAGTAAAAATAGTAAGAGCTGGACAAATGGTGTTGTTGTTCTAGAGTTAAAAGATATCCGCCTTTGTTTGCAATTAGATAATCAATATCCATTTAGAGAGGGAGGGGAACTTATCTTGCCGATCCCTATAATGGGGCGGCCGAGAGAAGTAAATGATAAATACACAGGTGAGTCATTTGTTATAGAATTAGCAATGAAGTCTTATAGCGAAGATTTTACATTTAACCCTATAGAAGTTTATCTTAGGCTTGAAACAGGAGAAAACATCAAGGCTGATAAATATTACAAACCTGATTTTGATTTTTCTGCTCCAAATCCGAATTATGGCATTGAACACGGGTCGATAGTGCCGCTACGGTATAATTTTAAAGGCATGAAACAAAAATTCTATAAGAATGATAATCAGAGTTTCGAGTGCCCAAAGCACAAATGGATAGGATTCTATATATTCTTTAATGCCCCTAGGCCAAATCCTGGTACTCCTTTTTCAATCGAGATTCGAGGCTTAAAACGAGCGGGAGAAAATGTTCCGGTTGAAGAGATAAGATTTAAAGATAAAAAAATATTTAGGGACATGGAGCAATGGTCTTAGTAATTGCTTGAAACGACAGGTCGACCTCGCCTGCGGTTCGAATTGATCGCAGTCTGGTCCATCATTTTTTCGCCTAAAAGGCGAAAAAATGCCCGCATTAAATATTGAGCAAACTAGTAGTTTGTGGTAAAAATATATTCATCAGTTTCCCCGAACCGAAAGCAGTTAATCTTAATCCCGCGCCACCCCCAGCGCAAAGAGTACCAACCAACAGGAGGGGGTCGTATGTCCGATCAAACTGTTTTAACCAAAATCGCTATTTTTAAAGGCAATCAGATCAGAAGAACTATTCATAATAATGAATGGTGGTTTTCAATCCCCTAAAGCCGAACCATTTAAACGCTGGCTGGCCAAGGTTGGTTATGAGCGCATTTAGAAAATCGAAGACCCTGAACTGGCCATGAAACGCATGCGGGCGATTTATAAAGCTAAGGGATATTCTGAAGAATGGGTAGAGAAACGTGTGCGCGGTATTGCCGTCAGGGAAGAATTGACGGATGAATGGAACAAAAAAGTGGTGATACGGTTGTTAGTTCGAAGAATTATATTATGCCCTCCCAGAATAAGAAGATATTGAAGTAAAATTAAATCATGGCAATAATTCCTAAATCTAATATGCAAAAGAAATTAACCAAAAAATGTTGTAAATGCGGCGATCCGGTCTGGAGTACAAAATCCGTCTATTGTTGGGATTGCTCCGTTATCAGTTTTCGCATGTCTTGTACAAATAAGAATATTCCTCCAGAAGCTAGGGAAGAGATCTGGGACTACATCCGCAAGCATGGTAAAAGATGTTATTACACTGGCATGCTGCTCGATCTGCGGGATCCCAAAAGTCCTTGGTATCTAGTTTTCGATCACTGGATACCTGGCGATGGCCGCAAGGTAGTGATTACATCCTCCTTGTTCAATGACATGAAATCGGACCTATGTGAAGATGAATGGTGGGATCTTATAGACCAATTGGTCAAATATAAGAAGTACGGCATACCTATAATAAAGAGGGAACTTCGGTATTGGAAGCGTCCCTACATAAAAATGTTGTTGCCAGAACCCCTTACAGCAAGGCCGGTGAGATGTTGCCGTATTTGCGGCAAGCCGGTCAGGTTTAAAAGATCAAGATACTGTGTCGAATGCGGATATTTACGTGATCGCCTGCAAAATGAACATTTTCCGCGTGCGGCCGTCCGGGCAATTTGGGCCTATGTCCGTAAGCATGGTTTGCGTTGTTTTTACACGAACATGCCGCTCGTGTTGGAAGATTATAATAGCCCTTGGCATCTGTCCTTTGATCACTGTATACCGGGTAATAAAATGCAAGTGGTTCTGACGACCATACTATTTAACGAGATGAAATCAGATCTTACGCCGGAAGAATTTTGGTACTATATTTTCCAATTAGACAATTATAAAAAGAAGGGTACAAAAGTAAGAAAGAAAAAGCTGGCTCATTGGTATCGGATACATCCGCCAGTTATTGAAGGGAAAGGTTGATAAAATCAAAGTGTCCGTTTACCATGTAGTTTTTTATTAACTAATTTAATAGTCAATATAAAAAGTGAAGAATATAATTAATTTTATGAAAATTTATAATAGCTCGAGGGCGGTGTTACAGGTAATGGGTTTGCTCATGGTATTGGCCGCCTCAGCACAGCCGGTCCATGCCCAGAGTTTCAAACATATTTCAGTAGAGTATATCGTGGCCTTGGGTGATCCCAATGCAAGCTCAGGGAGTGGCGCTCAAACGTGGGGTTTGTGGCACCAGGATCCGGGGCCGCGAGGGTGTTTGCTCGATAACTACAAACAATTAAAGGCCTCAGGCGGGGTCGCGCCCGCGCAGTGGAAATTCGATAGCAAAGACTGGTGGCTGGAAGAGCATGGCTCGATCATGGAAAAGCCGGATTTCCCACTGCCTCCCGGCCAATATGTTGTTACCGGCGGCCGAGAAGTGACGAGCATATTGACTATTTATCCCATGGATAAAGACGGCGTTGAGCGTTGGGAACTAGCCAATGGCGCAAGGCTCTATGATGTGACCCATTTGCCATGCCATGCCGCCCGCTATACACCGGCTAAAGGGAATAATTCGTGTTCACCGGATATGGCACAAAAATCCGTATTTCCCGTTGCTCCGGGTGTTCCAATGCCCGCGATCAATGGCTGCAACAAGCAAGAATATTCAGTTCTCTTCGTGATCGGCGTAGCTGTTGGAAACTAATCAAGACAGAGTAGGTTTAAAGGGTGTTCGAATGAGACTATTGGGAGCCCTCTTCTTTTTTATCTTTCTTTCCACGATCTGTTATTCCGATGAGATCATCTTGAAGTCAGGGCAACAGGTCGAGGGTAAAATAATTGACCAGACCAAGGATTCGGTCAAATTAGATTATAATGGGACTACCGTCACCTATTATTCCGATGAGATCGAAAAGACCATAAAGTCCGCGCCACTGCCGGCACCACAAGCACCAGTTACGGAAACTTCCCAGAGTACAGACACCGCCCAACCTAATGAAGATCAGGACATCTCCCAGCAAGCAGCTGATGATGTTCCTGGAAATATGGTAATCCAGAATTCCCCCTCTTTGGAATATACACCAGATTTTTGTAAATCAGGTTTCCTGGACGATCCAGTGTATGTGCTTTATGTGCCCACCAAACTTGATTGTAATACCCGGCATCCCTTGGCCATTGTTCTATTTCCCGTTGCGAGCGCACAAAAGACTTTGACAGATACTTGGGTCAAGGTTGCCGAGAAATTCAAATGGGTACTCTTGGTCTCAAAGAAATTCCATAATGGTATTCCGGATGGACCGATTTTGAAAGAACTCGTCGATATAATTAATGCCAACCAATTTCCGGTCCAAATTGATCAAAGCAAGATCGTTGCTTCCGGTTTTTCCGGCGGGGCCATGGGGTCACACTCGCTGTCATTTGAATACCCCCAATTGATCTCCGGTATCATACTTAATACTGGAATGATGGGAGATGATACTACCGGGCAGAAAGATAAATACCCACATGATAAACTTGCGGTATTTTTGGCAAGCCCGACCGATTTTCGTTATAAAGAAATGCACAGGGACCGGGATTTTCTTGAAAATGTCGGTTGGAAAACGCAATGGATAGAATTTAAAGGTGGGCACAGGGTGGCCCCGCCTGATACTTATTTTGCCGCTGTCCAATGGATGACAGATCAATGGGGCGGTTCAGGTAATTAGATAAGTTTAAGAAAATATTTAGGCGGGGGAGGATTGTTAGTATTATTAAGATACTCGGTGCTTTGGTGTAATAATTCAACTGCTTTTTGTTTTTCATTGTTCAAATATTGATCGATATTCTCGGGGTATTCTCCGGGCAATTGATCGACGATCAACATGTAGATCTGGGTAGATAATAAGATGGCCTTTGCCGTTAATTGCATGGGCAATTCCAGGGATTCCCGGATCAGATCAGATGATTTGGAATATTCCCCCTCGTTGAAATAAATGACCGCTAAATTATAAAAGTTTCCAAAATAAGTTGGATTGCTCCGCATGGCAGCTTGGTAATCTTTGACTGCCTCTTTTTTATTCCCTAAATAATACTGACAATACCCCAGCATGCTGTACGCATCGAATTGGCCCGGAAAGGAATCGACAACTAATTGAAAATAATTTCTGAATTCTTTGAGGGTTTCTTTATTGGGAAGGGTCTCTTTGTCTGCCATATCCAATAAATATTTGTAATCAGCATCATGCAATATGTCATGGTTTAGGACGCTGGTAAGTGCTTGTTTGGGTTCAACAATTCTTTCCGCGGGCAACTTGTTAATGCAGAACAATATAAAGATCAATCCATAGGATAACGGGATAAACAGCAGCCATGATAGGTCGCGCCAACTGCTTTTAGACGGTACTTTTATAGGGTTTTTAAAGCACAAGGCCAGAGCAAAAGGGATTACATAGATAAGGCAGACCTTGATCAAGGTCCAGACGCTAAATTCAGTGTAATTTCTAAAATAGCTATTCGAAGAAAATCCAAGATTTTGAAGGGCATGGGTTAATAAATATTCGAAATATTGCCAGCCTCCCATACCAAGGATCTTTAAGGAAATGACAGGCTTAAATAGAACGGTTTCCCACACATGGAATTGATACAGGTAATTAGTAAAATCAGTTTCTCCTAGATCAACCGGGGCTTGGTATAAATTAAAGGTCGTATTATTGGTTTCAAAACACAGCATTGATAAAAGCGGTGGGACGGCAATCAGTATCCATAGCCACGTTAATTTCTTTTTCCAGTGCTCTTCCATTTGTTTCATCAAATGAGCAATGGGAAAAACCAACAAGGGGATCGCCGATGCGATCAGGAAGCGATAACCATGCCAACTGCCTTGGTCACCCCATACGATCACAATATAAAGATTGAAGATAAGGGCCGCGATGATCCAAATTAAATATTTTTTACCCGGATATTTTAAGAAATAGGCGCCCAAGAGGCCTAAAAGTATATAGGGAGCCGTGTAGACCAGTCCCCAATCGAAACCAAAAAGAATATGCCCCAGACGATAGATAAGATCAGGCAGGGTGATCTTTCTTAAAAGAAAGTGCATGATCCACGAATAGGGGTGATGCTGATTGTAGGCTTCCGGCCAGACCTTAAAAACAACGATCGATCCCCCAAAGCCTGACATCCACCAAAGAATTTTCTTCCAGTAGTTGAGGATTTTTAGAGAAGGATCGTTCATGACGATAAAGACACAGGGCCAAAGCAGGGCAAAGGCAATATTATTGTAACGGGCCAGGAATATCATGGCACTGATATGGCCAAGGAAAAGAAAGTGCCACGTCAAACGGGGGAATTTATTTCCGTGGGACCCAAGATTTTTCAAGAAAATGTAAACACATAGGCTCTGGAGAAAAAATTCTCCGTAATGGCTGAACATGGGGCGGCGATAGGCGTAGAGAGGGATGCCTTGGGCCAGGACCGTGAGGACCACGGACAAAAAGGCATACCGTTCTTCAATGCAGTATAGGGCCCCTTGGTAAAGCAAAAAACAGCCTAACGAAAAATAAAAGCAGGCGGCAAAGAGAAAACCAAATTGGGCCCAGCTTTTAGGTATGTTCTCTGGCGTCCTTTGCTGGACAATGCTTGAGCCGGCTAAACGGTCAATTAAGGAAAAACCTTCGACAAAGGGGACAGCCAGCAGCCCGCAGCCAATGCTTGATTGAGGATAGTTCTTATCGATGACCAAATATTCATTCTTGTAGGACGGGAATTGGCCGAAAGCAATGGAAGTGGCATGGGCAAAATAATCCTGGTCATCGCCGTAATACCAAAAATCGCCGTTTTGAATGATAAAAGGACGTAAGAGGATAAAACTGCAGACAAAAATAAATAAGGCAATTTTTTTCATTTGATCTAATATAGTATAATCCTTTAGTTGTCCTTCTTAAATAAATTATTAGACTTTGGTTTGGGTGATCTATGGTAAATCGCATAAAAACAAAAAAGAAGGCTATTGCCAAAAAGATCCAAGGTGCCCTGCATCTGAAGTTTGCCTATAATCTGGGACGGACAGTCAAAAAAGTTTCAAAAACGGTAAATGCCGTCAAGAAATCAGCGAATGTCAGGATCAGGCGAAAACCAAGCGAGCCCCTGCCGCCGGTGCTCAAGGAGATAAAGGCCATTGCCGATATCAGCGGCCTGAGTGCGGCCATCCGGGAAATGAATGAGATCAGTTTGGAACATTCCAACCATCCGGTGATCAACCGGATCACTGCCGCCATCGAGGGCCTGTCAACGCCGGCAAAAGAGGCGCTTTCCAGGAAATTCATCGAGCATTTAGGTGCTAATCCTGGTTTTAGTGACCCGATGGCTTCTTTGGGCACTCAACAAGAGATGTCCGAAGAGGATTGCCAGAAGATCTCAGGGGCTTTTATTGAAAGTATATTTTACACCCTGGAAGATGTCGGGATCACCGAGAAGGAAAAAGAATTCCTGCATAAATTCTCCGGGGACATGACCCGTCCCATCAATGATCTTGTCCAATTTTATCTGCACCCCAAGACTTTTGCCCAGAAGGTCAAACGATTATGGAGAATGCAGCGGATATTGATCAAGATGATCAAATTGATCCATATGACCAACACCGTTGCCCAAACCAATGCCGGGCCAATGATCATGGACATAACGCCTCAACAGAAGGGCCCTTCCGTTATTTTCCTGGGCCACAAGAACTAAAATCTGTTCCTGAAAAAAAATATTTAAAAAAATTGACAACAAAAACGGTTCGTTGTATTATTACATATGAACATATATTCATACGTTCGATGAAAGGAAAATGCCTTCATTAGAAGAATACCTCGATTCCGCTGATGAACCATTCTTTGTCAATGAGGACAGGGTAGGCGATGTTAAAAAGCAGATGAAGCCTGAAAAGGTGATGGTTGATTTAGCCGCTACCTTTAAGGTGCTAGGGGACCCGACAAGGACTAAGATCATTTATGCGTTATCCAAAAAAGTCTTATGTGTCAACGAGATCGCCTTATTGTTGAATATCAGTCAATCGGCCGTATCGCATCAATTAAGGGTTTTGCGCGATATGGACCTGGTCCAATGCCGGAGGGATGGGAAGATCTCCTATTATTCACTGGAAGATATGCATATCAAATTCTTATTAAAGGAAGGGTTAAAGCACGTCACTGAATAGTGATTTTTTTTGGCTTAGTCATATGAATATATGTTCATATATCTATATAATAGTTAGCGAAAGGACCCTATGAAAACCACCGTATTAAGCGAGATCGATATTCAGGGAACTTGTAAGGTATTTAAGATCACCGGAGAAAAGCCGATCAAAAAAAGATTATTGGAAATGGGTTTTGTCAAAGGCACGGAGATCTATGTTCAAAAGGTGGCCCCTTTGGGAGATCCCATGGAGTTAGTTCTCAAAGGGTATCATTTATCTTTACGGCGCGATGAAGCCAAGGACGTGCTGGTATATAAGGAAATTGTCTAAGAGGGGAGCGTTATGCCTTTAACTTTGTTAAGCGTTGGCGAAAAAGCAAGAATAGCTCAAATAACCGGAGATTCAAACTTGAGGTTATTCCTGACGGAATTAGGGTTTTCATTAGGGAAAGGTATTGAAATTATCCAACATACATTTGGGAATAATATTATTGTAAAAATTGGCAACAGCAGATTGGCATTAGATCGACGGATGGCCATGCATATCCATATTGAAATGCTCCAGGAGGAGGGTTATGGCGGATAAACCCATTGTTGTGGAAAGTAATGTTGCCACAGCCAAAAAAACGATCAAGGTCGGACTTTGCGGCAATCCGAATGCGGGAAAGACCAGTATTTTTAATGCCCTGACAGGTTCCCATCAACATGTCGGAAATTATGCCGGGGTCACGGTAGAATCAAAAGAAGGCATTGTCAATCAAGGCGGCTATGAGATCAAGGTGGTTGATCTTCCGGGGACCTATAGTTTAACCGCCTATTCTATAGAGGAGATCGTGGCCCGTGACTTTATCCTGCGCGAACCGGATGTGGTCATCAACATCATTGATTCGACCAATCTGGACCGTAATCTTTATCTGACGACACAACTGATCGAGCTCGGCGCTAAAGCGGTGATCGCGTTGAATATGAACGACGAGGCCCAGCATAAAGGGATCATGATCGACAAGAAAAAATTAGGGGAACTGTTGGGCATGCCTGTTGTATCTACCGTCGGCACCCGAGGGCTTGGGATGAAAGAATTGATGCAGGAAGTTATTGCGATCTATGAGAAAAAAGAACCTGTCTCGCGTCACATCCATATCAGTTATGGCAACGAAGTGGAAGAAGAACTAAAAAAAGTGCAGGCCGAGATCAGGAAAGATGCTTCATTGGCCGATGGCAAATTATCAACGCGCTGGCTTTCGGTCAAACTGCTTGAAGGTGACAATGAGATCATCAAGGAGATCACTGCCACGTCTCTGAATAAAGATGCTATCTTAAATCAAGTTAAAGTAAGCCAAAGCCATCTCGAGGGCCATTTTAGTGATGATTGTGAGATCATCATTGCAGACCGTCGATACGGTTTTATCAAGGGGCTTTTGCTTGAGGTCTATAGCCATAGGAATATGGATAAACTGACAATTTCAGATAAAGTCGACAAGGTCTTGACCAACCGTGTTCTGGGCATTCCTGTCCTTCTGGGATTACTGTGGTTCATGTTCCAGGCCACCTATATTTTAGGCGCCTATCCCCAAAGCTGGATCAATAGCGCAGTCGGATTAGTCAGTAATTTTTTTAGCGGGATCATCCCGCATGGAATTTTGAGAGACCTGTTCGTGGATGGGATCATCGGAGGGGTGGGCGGTGTATTGGCATTTTTACCCAATATCATGCTTCTATTTCTTTTCATCTCATTTTTTGAAGACACCGGCTATCTGGCCAGGGCGGCATTCATCATGGACCGCGTCATGCATACCCTTGGTCTTCATGGAAAATCATTTATCCCCATGATCATGGCTTTTGGCTGTAATGTGCCGGGGATCATGGCGACCCGTACCCTGGAAAATAAAACAGACAGGATGATCACGATCCTGATCAACCCTTTGATCAGTTGTTCTGCCCGTCTGCCTCTTTATGTCCTGTTAGCAGGGGTCTTTTTTGGCAAGAGCGCGGGTAATGTCATTTTTGCTGTTTATATCACAGGCATTGTTTTGGCCATTTTGGTCGGTCAACTTTTTAGAAAGACCCTTTTCAAAGGCCAATCAGCGCCGTTCGTTATGGAATTGCCCCCGTATCGCATGCCTATGTTAAAAAGCGTCATTATCCATATGTGGGAAAAGGGTTCGATCTTCTTGAAGAAAGTAGGAGGGATCATCCTGGCCGCGTCGATCGTCATATGGTTCATTTCTGCTTTCCCGCGGAATAATGATTACCCTCCGGATCATTCCAAACAACTTGCCCAGAGTTATGCCGGACAGATGGGGAAATTTATCGAACCTGTCATCAAGCCTTTGGGTTTTGATTGGAAGGGCGGTATCGCCTTGATCACCGGTGTTGCTGCAAAGGAAATTGTGGTCTCCACCTTTGGTGTTTTATATCAGACCGGTTCTAAGGATGATGAAAAAAGCGCAGGTTTAAGGGATGCAGTCAGAAAGAACATGAAACCATTGAGCGCCCTGGCTTTTATGTTCTTTACCTTGATCTATATCCCGTGCCTGGGGGCATTAGGCGCCATGTACCGTGAACTAGGCAGCCTTAAATGGACCCTCTTTGCAGTCGCTTACAGCCTGACCCTGGCCTGGATCGTGGCATTTATTATCTTTCAAGGTGGGACGCTCCTGGGTTTTGGGGCTTAAAGGGGTAAAAAATGGAGATCATTGTTGTTACAGGCATATTTATTTCTGCGTTCATTTATATCGTCGGATTTATGAAAAAAACAGTCAAAGAAGGTGAGATCTGTCAATGTGACTCAAGATCCGGCGGATGTTCCAAGCGAAAAGCCGGCAGTTGTCATTAATCATCAAGGGGGGTTTATATGGTTCTTGTTAATAAATTAGCGCCGGACTTTATCGCCAAGGCAGTCGTTGAGAAAAAGATCGTTGAGAATTTTCGTTTATCTGATTATCGCGGGAAGAAATATGTAGTGCTTTTCTTTTATCCGCTTGATTTTACCTTTGTCTGTCCCACGGAACTTCATGCATTCCAACATAAATTGGAAGAATTCGCCAGGCGCGATGTTGAGGTCATCGGCGTATCAACGGATTCATGGTTTTCACATCTGGCATGGCTTAATGTGGACAGCATCAAGGGCGGGATCTCAGGAGTCAGCTATCCTTTGGTCTCGGATTTCACCAAAAAGATCTCCAGGGATTATGATGTCCTGATCGAAGAAGAAGGGATCGCCCTGCGCGGGCTTTTTTTGATCGATAAAAATGGGATCGTCCAGCACCAGCTTGTCAATAATTTGCCTTTGGGACGAAGTGTTGATGAGGTCCTGCGTATGGTCGATGCTTTGCAATTTACAGAGTTACATGGTGAAGTATGTCCGGCCAATTGGCACAAAGGCAAAAAAGCCATGAAACCCAATGAAGAAGGCCTAAAAGAATTCTTCGTCGCTGCATCGACTGCGTAGCACGGAGCATGGACGGCTGACACCGATATATTTTTTCTGCTAAAATCTAACGTTCACGCTGGGACCGTTGGTGCCTATTGAGAGGTCACGCGAAAAGATTAGCCGAAAGCAACATTGTTAGATTTTTATACGCAGAAAAAACATATCGGCATCAGCCTACTAATGTTTCCCATTCAACAATTTCAACTTTCACTTTTCCAATTTCTTCCTCATTGATTCCGCACTCTCCCAGCAGTTAGAATCATGTCGTACATTAAATTAAATAAATTGAACTAATATGATTCTAAAATTCGTTGAAAAGATCGGGGTCTCTTTTCTGGGATCGTGCCAGGTCCTTAGAGATGGGACTATGCTTTTAATGGAGACCCTCTATTGGATCTTTATTGCCCCTTTCCAGCCCAGGATCGAGCGCCGAAAACCCATTGACGTTAAAGCGGTGACGGATCAAATGGTCTTTATGGGCTACGATTCCGTCATCATCGTCTTTTTTGTGACATTCTTTACCGGCATAGTCCTGGCCATGCAATCCGCGCACCAGCTAAGCAGGATGGGCGGCGTGATCTATGTGGCAAGTCTTGTAACGATCTCTCTTTGCCGTGAATTAGGCCCGGTTTTAACAGCCCTGGTCATTGCCGGACGGGTGGGGGCCGCGATCACGGCGGAGATCGCCTCGATGAAGGTCAATGAGCAGATCGAAGCGTTGGACACTATGGCTATAAGCCCGATCCGGTATCTCGTTGTCCCCAAATTTATCGCTCTTTTATTTATGCTGCCCTTATTGTCTATCGTAGGTGATGCCTTCGGTATCCTGGGCGGCTATGTGGTCGGTGTTTATAATCTTCATATCAATTCCGGTTTGTATTTGCAGATCGCTTTTAAATTCTTAACATTAAAGGATGTATATACAGGTTTATCCAAAGCCATGATCTTTGCCGTCATTATCACCCTGGTAGGCGTTTATCAAGGGCTTAAAACACAGGGTGGGGCGGTGGGTGTCGGGCGTTCAACGACCAAAAGTGTGGTTACCAGTTTTATTTTAGTGATCCTGGCTGATTGTTTGATGACCGGGATCTATTTTTTTACGGGGAACTGATATGGATTTGTCTCAGGACAAGGTGCTTTCGACACAACGGATATTTAAATCATATAACAACCGTCAGGTCTTAGAAGACGTGTCCTTTGATATCAGTCATGGCGAGATCTTTGTGATCATGGGCGGTTCCGGCTGCGGTAAAAGCACGCTGTTAAGGATCATGGCCGGCGGGGTTGTCCCAAGCCATGGAGAAGTTATATTTAGCGGTAAAGATATCGGCCGTATTGCCGGTGAGGAAAAAGAAAGGATACGCCGTAAATTTGGGATGAGCTTTCAATCCGCGGCCCTTTTAGATTCATTGACGGTTGAGGAGAATGTCAGTTTACCTTTGAAAGAACATACGCGTCTCAATAAAGATGTCATCCATATCATTGCCATGATGAAATTGAAATTAGTCGGTTTACAAGGATTTGAAGCGTATATGCCCAATGAACTTTCAGGCGGTATGAAAAAACGTGCCGGGTTGGCGAGGGCCATTGCCCTGGACCCGGAAATTGTTTTTTATGATGAACCTACGGCTGGATTAGACCCAGTGGCCTGTGCGGTCATTGATCAGCTCATCCTGGACCTTACCAAGAAATTAAATATCACCTCCATTGTTGTCACTCACAACATGGAAAGTGTATTTCGCATCGCGGACAGGGTGGCCATGCTTTATCAAGGGAAACTTTTGCAAGTGGGGACGGTGGAAGATATACGGAATTCACCAAATCCCATTGTCCAACAGTTCATTCATGGCTCAATAGAGGGGCCGATACAAATGGAAGACAAATTAAGCGAAGCGATATTTTGAAAATCCCCCCTCTTTAATTCAAAGAGGGGGCAGGGGGAGTTCATGAAATTAAATAATGAGACAAAGGTAGGAATGCTTGTTTTGGCCTCGATGGTCCTCTTAATAGGGATCACTGTTAAGGTCGGTAATTTTAATTTTAAAAAGGACAATCACAGCTTCAAGGCAGAATTTACGGATATTGACGGGATCAAGGTCAATTCGCCGGTGATGTTCAATGGCCTTGAACTTGGCTTTGTTGAAGATATCAATATACAGGAAGGCCTGAGTCAGACAGCGATGGTTTTGACTTTAAACCTGGATCATCGGGCCCGGTTGCATGAAGGGACCAAGGCCATCATCAAAAATTTGGGCTTCATGGGAGAAAAATACATTGCTTTGATCAGCGGGGATAATCATGCGCCGTTATTGAATGATGGTGCGCTTATTAAGGGCCAGGCACCGGTTGATTTTAATCAGATCATGGCAACCGGCCAGGACTTGATGGGCCATTTGAACGGGATCGCCGGTAATGTGGATGAACGTTTGATGAAGAATAAGGGCAATGTCGATGATACCTTGTCCAATTTCAATGTGATGTCTAAGAATCTGGAAAGTGCGACGGCCAATTTAAATGAAATGAGTTCAGATCTAAAGAACCACCCATGGAAGCTGTTTTTTAAGGGGATCTTATAATCCTAAAGGAGAAGAAAATGAAATACTATTTATCAGTAGTCCTGTTGCTTAGCATAGGCATTTATTATCTGATGCCAAAAAGCTTTGCTCAAGGCCAAGACCCGGATATTAAAGGCCATATTACGATCTCAGGCGCCTGGGCGCTCTATCCCATGGCTGTCAAATGGGCCGAGGAATTTGAGAAGGCATATCCTAATATCAAGATCGATATTTCCGCGGGCGGGGCAGGCAAAGGGATCACTGATGCCTTGTCAAATTCCGTGGACCTAGGGATGGTCTCAAGGGACATCAACCCTAAAGAAATAGAAAAAGGTATTTGGAGCATTTCGGTGGCGAAAGATGCGGTTGTCGCAACAATTAATGTGAATAATCCGGTTATCAAGGATATTTTGTCCAAAGGGATAACCAAGCAAATGTTCCAAAAGATATTTATTTCCGGGGAAGTCAAAACATGGGGTCAGCTCGTCAACAGCAGTAATACAGATCCGATCAATGTGTATACACGCTCAGATGCTTGCGGGGCCGCGGAAACCTGGGCCAAGTACCTGAAAGCCAAGCAGGAAGACCTGGTGGGTATCGGCGTATATGGCGACCCGGGTGTCGCCGAGGCTGTTAAAAAAGATAAATTAGCCATTGGTTATAACAATATCAATTTTGCTTATGATGCCAAAAGTAAAAGTCCGGTCACAGGCATCATGGTGGTCCCGATAGACCAAAATGACAATGGCAGTATCGATTTTAATGAACACTTTTATTTGGACCTTTCAGCGATGACCAGCGCCATTTCCAAGGGGAAATATCCTTCTCCGCCGGCCAGGGAACTTTATTTTGTATCTAACGGTAAGCCGTCCAAAAAAGAGGTCCGTGCTTTTTTGATCTGGGTGATCACGGAAGGTCAAAAATTCGTATCTGAGACAGGTTTTATCAAGGTTTCTCAACAAAGGATCAACGAAGGGTTACAAAAGGTCGGAAATGAAATATGATCAAAAATAGGGTATTTGACCTTAGCCGGCGTCTTTGGAAGGACCGGTTTTCAGATAAGTTCCTGCATCTGTTCGTAGTTTTATCAGGGCTTATCTTAATTCTAATGATCGGCGCCTTGTATTACCGGTCCCTGCCGGTATTACAGGTGCAATCATTATCCAGTCTTCTGTTTTCGCAAGGCTGGCATCCTTCGCGCGGGCAATTTGGGTTCTTGCCATTTATAGCCGGTTCGCTTTGGGTGACAGGGGTGGCCATGTGCCTGGCCATGCCGGTCTGTCTTTTAACATCGATCTATCTGGTGGAATATTCTTCCAAAGCGCTTAATAAATGGATCTCGCCATTTGTGGATATCCTGGCAGGGATACCGTCGGTTGTTTACGGGATTTGGGGCATCCTGATCGTGGTGCCTTTCATCAAGAATTATCTAGCGCCGTTTTGCGGTATTTCATCATCAGGCTATTGCGTTTTGGCCGGAGGGATCGTCCTGGCCATTATGGTTTTCCCGGTGATCATCCATATTTCCATGGAAATATTAAAGACAGTGCCCCATGAATTAAGGGATGCATCGCTTGCCCTTGGGGCGACCAAATGGCAAACAGTCAAGAATGTGGTGATCAAGCGGGCCATGCCGGGGATAGTCGCGGCCATGGTTTTGGGGATCTCGCGTGCTTTTGGAGAATCGATCGCGGTGCTGATGGTCGTGGGTAATCTCGCCCGGGTCCCTAGATCTGTGTTCGATCCGGCGTATCCGTTACCCGCTTTAATTGCCAATAATTATGGCGAAATGTTCTCGATACCTCAATATGATTCAGCGCTTTTATTTGCGTCATTGCTTTTATTGCTGGTTGTCCTTTACTTTAATATTGTCTCCCGGATGGTCCTAAGCGGCATTAAATGGAGCGCGTATTATTATGCATAAGCATGCGATAGAAGAAATTATCTTTAAGGTCTTAATGATAATATCAACACTGCTGATCATTGCGGTGCTTTTTTTGATCGTCGGGACGATCGTCTTCAAAGGTTTGCCATACCTTAGCTGGTCAATGATCACCCAGGTGCCTCAAAGCGGCTATTATATGGGCAAGGGCGGCGGTATCCTCAACTCGATCCTGGGTTCTCTTTATTTGACAGGGGGGGCCACGATCCTGGCTTTTATCATCAGTCTGCCGATAACCTTGTATTTTAATGTCTATGCCAAGAAAAATTCACGGTTGGTCTATATGGTCCGTTTTGCTTTTGATGTTCTATGGGGTATTCCATCGATCGTATATGGCGCTTTTGGTTTTATGTTAATGATCTTTTTTGGGATGAAAGCGTCCTTATTGGCAGGGATGATCACCGTGGCATTTTTGATTTTGCCTATTATGACCCGTTCCATGGATGAAGTGATCAAGATGGTGCCGCCATCGCTGTTGGAAGCTTCGTATGCCTTGGGTGCAACCCGATTAGAAACAGCATTTAAAGTAGTGGTGCGTCAGGCCTTACCCGGCATCTCAACAGCATTATTGATAGCCTTCGGCCGGGGCATTGGGGACGCGGCTTCTCTAATATTTACAGCAGGGTTTACAGATTCTCTGCCCAATTCATTATTTCAGCCGGTAGCGACCTTGCCATTGGCCATATTTTTTCAGTTCAGTTCTCCGTTACCTGAAGTGCAGGGCAGGGCCTATGCCGCGGCCTTGATCTTGACCATTTTGATCTTGGTGATCAGTATTGTTTCGCGTTTTTTGACCCGTCGTTTCGCGCGAAATATAGTCAGGTAAATATTTTCCCCCTCTTTAATTCAAAGAGGGGTTAGGGGAGTTTAAACAATGGATCCAAACGCTCATATCCGTGTCCAAAACCTGAATGTCTATTATGGCAAGGACCATGCATTAAAGGACATCACCGTGGATATCCCCAATAAGAAAATTACGGCGATCATCGGCTCTTCGGGATGCGGCAAATCAACGCTGTTGAAATCATTCAATCGTCTGCTTGATTCCGTAGACAATATCAAGATCACGGGCCAGGTCTTGCTTGATGGGGAAGATATCTATGATCCCAAAGCCGAGGTCACGCATATCAGGCGCAAGATGGGATTGCTTTCCCAAAAGCCTTATCCATTACCCATGTCCATCTACGATAATATCGCCTATGGCCCGCGCATCCATGAAGAGAGGAACAAAAAGAAATTAGACAGGATCGTGGAGCATTTTTTAAGGACTGCCAGTCTTTGGGATGAAGTCAAGGACAAGCTCAATTCACCGGCGTCGCGTCTTTCCGTCGGTCAGCAGCAGCGTTTATGCCTCGCACGGGGTCTCGCCGTGGGACCGGAGATCATTTTGGGTGATGAACCAACCTCAGCGCTGGACCCTAAATCGAGCCAGAACATTGAACAGCGTTTTATGGAGCTTAAAAAACAATATACGATCGTGATCGTGACCCATATTTTACGTCAGGCCAAAAGATTGGCAGATTATGTCCTATTTTTGTACGGAGGACGATTGATCGAACATGGCCCCGCGCAAGAAATATTCGAAAATCCAAAAGAAGAAATGACGAAGGAATATATTCAGGGAGTCATCAGTTAATGGTTATGCCAATGTCATTCCCGCGAAAGCGGGAATCCATAAATATAAAAAAATTATTAGAATTGCCCGTATTTAGGCAACAGAACAGAATTTTTGCCCTTGTATTCTTGGGCATAGCCATTTTATTTCTAGCCGGGTCCTATTTTCGGTTATTGGAAAATAGTGAGTTGGGTTCCCTGGACCTGCGCTTTCGCCTGCGTCCAGCCATCCCGGTGACAGACAAGGTGGCGATTATTGAGATCGGTGATGACACGATCCAAAAAATAGGACGCTTCCCGTTTGACCGCCGCTATCATGCCTTACTGACCAAGGTCCTGGCAGAGTATGGGGCAAAATCCGTGATGTATGATATTTTCTTCTCGGAAGCAGATAAAGGGGACCCTGAATTCCAGGAAGCGATCCAGCAAGCAGGCAATGTTTATCTGCCTTATGTTTTTGATCTGGGAAAAGGCCCCAAGCAAAAAATGCCCCAGGCCCAGGGATTTGCGGCCCAGAATCTAGATTATTTTCAAAAAGCTTCCGCCGGGCAGGGGCATATCAATTTGATCCCGGATAGCGATGGGAAATACCGCAGGGTCCCGCTTTTGGTCAAATACAAGACAGCCATGTCCCCGTATCTGTCGTTAAGGCTAGTTTCAGATTATCTGGGATTTTCCGGCCAGTCTATTGAATTTAAACCCGGCCAATATATTAAATTAGGGGGTAAGATCAAGGTCCCGCTGGATGAAGATTCAAATATGATCGTCAATTTTGCCGGCCCGTGGGGCAAATTCTATAAACATTATTCCTATGTGGATGTGCTTCGTTCTTATGCGGATCTACAGACCAAAGAAAAACCAATCCTTGATTTAAATGTTTTTAAAGGCAAGATCTGTTTGATCGGTTTAACAGCAACTGGAACAACAGATCTGCATCCCAATCCATTTGCTGCCCTTTATCCGGCCCTATCGATCCATGCGGACCTTATCAATTCGATTTTAAATCACCGCTTTATCACACGCATGTCAAGGGTCAGTAACATGATCATCTTGTTCTTGCTGGGTGGGCTATTGTCCTGGGCCGTGTGGACGAGTAAACCGTTCAAAGGCTTTCTTCTTTTTTCCGGTCTATTTATTTCCTATGCCGTTTTAACGATCACTGTTTTTAGCCTGTTTGGCTGGTGGATCGATATGGCCTACCCGCTCATGGCCTTATTGGCTATATATCTCATCAGTGCTTTGATGATCTCTGTGAGGGAATGGAAGAAAAAACTATTTATGGATAATGAACTTCAAATCGCCCGTAAGATCCAGGAAAGTTTCCTGCCCAAATCTCTTCCCGCGACCGAGGGCCTTGATGTGGCCGCGCTGATGCATACCGCCCGGCGTGTTGGGGGAGACCTGTATGATTTTTATGAATTTGAACCCAATCGTCTGGGGGTTATGATCGGGGATGTTTCCGGAAAGGGAATTCCTGCCAGCCTATTCATGACCACGGTTAGCGGGGCATTTAAATTTTTTGCCCTTCCCGAAGTTCACCCGCAAGAGGCCTTGCATCGTTTAAATGTCAAATTAACCAGGGAATCTTCCACTAAATTATTCGTGACCATGTTTTACGCGATCTTTGATATCAAAAACAGGGTGATGTCGTATGCCAACGGCGGGCACCAGCCGGTGATGCATTTTCCTCTGGATGCTCCGGTAAAATTCCTGGATGTCGAGGATGGCTATCCTTTAGGCCTTTTGGACAGTGACTATTCAGGCGATCAGGTCAGCTTTTCATCCGGGGATGTTTTTATATTCTTTACCGATGGGGTCACCGAAGCCAGGAACATGAAGGCCAATTTGTATGGGAATGAACGGTTTGCCTCGGTAGTGGAAAAAAACCGGAGCGCAACCGCCAAGGAAATACTCAAAGCCATCGAGGTCGATCTAAGGGCCTTTGAACCGGAATATAAACAATCGGATGATATCACATGCATCGTGCTCAAAGTTTCATAAACCCAAGGAGGGAAAATTTCGTGCGTATCTCAGAAACCATGCCTTCAAAATTAGAATTGGTTGACGGTTTTGTTTCTTTGCTGCTGACCAAGATCTTTGAATTGACATTAAATAAGTCCATTACCTTTGACAGTAAACTGGCCCTGCATGAGGCACTGATCAATGCTGTTAAACATGGCAATAAAATGGACCATGAACTTCAAGTGCAGGTAGACGTCACCAAGGAGGATGGCCAATTAGTGATCCAGGTCACTGACCAGGGCAAAGGGTTTGATTTTATGGATATCCCTGATCCCATCACCCCTGAAAATTTAGAGAAGCTTAACGGTAGAGGTATATTCCTGATCCAAAACGCCATGGACAAGGTCGAATTCAGCGACCAGGGGCGGACAATTAAAATGACAAAAATTTTGTAAAATAGGGGGTCAACATGAAAATAGTGGTCAACACGATCGATGAAGTGACAGTGGTAGTCTTGGATGGCGAGCTTAATGTGGATGATTCGATCCTCTTAAGGGAGTCCTTTTTAAAGATACTCAAAGACGGGGCAACAGAGGTGATGGTCGATTTTGAAAAAGTCTCCTTCATCGGCAGCGCCGGCCTGGCCACCTTGATCGAGATGATGCAGTTATTAAGGAAAGCAGGAGGCAAATTAGGCTGTTGCAATATCAATAATAATATTAGAGGACTCTTCGAGATCACCAAGATACATAAATTGATCACTATATATGAAAATAGAGCGTTGGCACTTAAAAGTTTTTGAGATTTGATTTTGGCGGCGGGTGGCTCGGAATTCGGCGGGTGGCGAGTAGCGGCGTTCAGGAGCGCACGGCAACGGTGGCCGGATCTATTTAGGGAAACCACCGTTCAAGGCAGCTGAGCTAAACGATTCTGCTCGGTCGGATTAACCGACACTCGCAGTTGCTCGCAGGAGCACCTGAATGACGCGACGAGCCAGGACCCGCTAGCGCGAAAAAGGATTCGTAATAGGAGCATAATGATCGATAACATTAAAACAATGGAAATTGAAGCTCAGGGGTTTCTGGAAGAACAGAAATATGACGAGGCCCTAAAACTGTTCTCCGAAGCCGCCGCTTCCTATCAAGACCTGGGCCAGCACCAGCAATCCGCTGTGTGTTTCGCCCTGGCCGCCGGCTGTTATGAATCCAAAGCAGGCGCGCAGTCATTATACTATTATGCTTCCACGTATTATGCCAAAGCCGCCAAGGAAGCCGAGATCTCGGGTGATTATGAATATGCCAGTATGATGTATAAGCATGCGGGTATCTGTTATGAACGGGACCTCGAATTCGTGGGCTTTTCAGAATGCTTTTATCTTTCCAAGGAATGCTACCGGAAATCCTTGGTGTCGAATTTATTGAACAAGAAGCACTCATCCCAAAAGATCCCGCTCTTGAACAGGATCGACCTTAAGGATACGGCTAAATCAGTGATTTTGTGGGTTTCGTTATCGTTCTCTTCCTTATTATGGGGCCATGGGGAACGTCCCTTGCGGACAGTTGGATTTGGCTGCTTTTTGGTCCTTTTTTCAGCCCTTTTATATACCCAGGGCCATTTCATGGCCAATCAGGTCACCCATAAGCCTAATTTTTTGGAATCCATTTATTTTAGTGTTGTTACTATTACCCATATCGGTTATGGTGATATCATGCCGCTTGGATTTGATCGTGGAGTCGCCGTATTAGAAGAATTCGCCGGCATTTTTATTCTGCCGCTATTCTTAACAGCATTATGCAGAAAATATTTGAGATTTTAAATGTCGGTGGGTGGACCTGGATTGATGATAAGGGGCGGACGGAAACGGCCCTCAGGGCTAATTATAGGGAAACCACCAAGAGCTAAGGCTGTGACTTTCTCGTTTCAATTAGGAGCACCTTATCATCAAGTCAGGGACAGGACCCGCAGGCGATAAATATGTTAACATTACTATCAATCTTTAAAAAACAAGAACTCTTGAAATACGACGAGACAAAGCCGTATTTAGGTGCTTATGTGCGTATCCATTGTTATTACAGCAGCAAAATTGATATCCAAACAGTCCTTCAAGAATGCTGGGCCAAGGTCGAAGAAGTGCAATTGCATATGAATGTCTATGCCAAAACCCTGGAAGGGGATTTAAGCCGGCTAAATGCCTATGGTATTGAAGGAGTTAAGGTCAATAAGGATGTGTTTGGGATCATCAAAGAATCGATCGAATATTCTTATCTGACTGAGGGCGCCTATGATATCACTGCCTATCCGCTGGTCGAATTGTGGAAAAATGCCGGGCTTCAGGGGAAATATCCGGATACAGAAGCCTTTAAAGAAGCCCGTGACAAGGTAGGCTACCAAAACCTATATATTAGAGAACCTGATCATGTGCAGTTTA
Organism: uncultured Planctomycetales bacterium; assembly: GCA_964487685.1. GTDB lineage: Bacteria > Omnitrophota > Gorgyraeia > Zapsychrales > Fredricksoniimonadaceae > JABDGZ01. The sequence goes on along the minus strand of CAZASA010000011.1, from coordinate 25,950 downwards.
AAAAGAAGGGCATGAAGGTCGATCTTGGCTCTCCGGCCTCAGGATTTGTTTGTGATACGGTGGCTAAAATACTGGATCGGTATAAGATAAAGCATTTTCTGGTTGATGGCGGTGGCGAGATCTTTTGCCGCGGCCTGGACCAGGGTAAAAAACCCTGGGTCATTGGGGTCCAGGACCCCTTTGATAAGGAAAAACTAAATGGGGTCGTGATCTTGAATAATAGGGGTATTTCAACATCCGGGAATTATGAGAAATTCTATACCATAGGATCGGAAAAATTCTCCCATATCATTGATCCGGTCACAGGTCTTCCCCAAAAAGACGCGGTCAGTGTCACAGTCATCGCGGAAACGACCCAGGCCGCCAACGAATTATCAACAGCCCTGTCCGTATTAGGAGGGATAAAAGGCATTGAACTGGTCAATTCATTGAAGAATGTTGAGGCATTGGTCATAGAGAAAAATAAAGGAGAGGTGAAACTGCATCAAAGCAAAGGGTTTCAATTAATTGTTCCTAAGTAAAAAATAAAATATTAAAAACTTTTAATATTTTTGCTTGTTTAATTGAATTGTTTTGCTAAGATACTTTTAACGTCATTATTCTACTGAAAGTTATTTTTGCCATGCCTACTTTTGTCAGACGCAATGACTATCTCACCACGGCCCAAGCTTCAAAATTCCTCAATGTATCGCGTTTTACAGTCTTAAATTGGATCAAGAGCGGCAAGCTCCAGTCAGCTTCCACCTTTGGCGGCCATTCACGGATCCCCAAGGGCGTGCTCCAAGCGGCTGTTCGGCAGATCAAGACAACGGACCGCCTAAAACCGCCAGCCCTGGGTCTTGACTCAATTGTCAATTGCTGGGAGTCCAAAGAGATAGGTAAATGCGGGACGCATAATTGCAATAAGTGCTTGGTCTTTAAGAAAAAACTTAACCGGTGTTTTCTGGCTGTCGGCAGTTATGGCGCATTAAAACGTGAATGCGCTCATGACTGCGTTGATTGCGCGTATCTGGCCAAACATTACCCGCAAGAAAGAAGAGCGATGTTGCGTTTACAGACCAAAGCCTTCAACAATCAACCCTTCAATAGCCTTGCCAAGACTGGCGTTCGCGGGATCATCAAAAAAGTTTTCTACAATTCCGGCCGTTTAATAGGCTCATTAAAGAAGAAAAAGAAATAAGAAAACCCTTCATTCTCCGTCGTAATATTATCCTTTTTTAGATTTTTCCGCTTGTAAATTTCCTTCAACAATTTCAACTTTCCAAATTGCAGATCCTCATCCATTGTTATTTCCCTTCAACTTCATTAAATTACATTTAGTTCAATAACCATTTCGAGCCAATGTAAAGATGTCGTATTCCTACAGACCCAATGATTATTTAACGACCGCGCAGGCATCGAAGTATCTCAATGTGACGCGCTTTACTGTTTTAAATTGGATCAAAAGCGGCAAGCTCCAATCCGCTTCCACTTTTGGCGGGCATTCGCGCATCCCCAAAGGGGTGTTAAAGGCCGCCATGCGCCAGATCACGACCACCAACCGTGTTGAATCCAAGCCTCAAGAGCCAACAGGGCCTGTTCATTGCTGGGAATCCAAAGAGATCATTAATTCAGACTGTAATCATCAATGCCATAAATGTTTGGTCTTCAAGAAAAAGGTCGATCTTTGCTTTTTATCAGTCAAGCAATTCGGTTCTTTAAAGGTCCAATGCAAACATGATTGTCTGAATTGTGCGTATTTGGCCAATCATCATCCTCAAGAAAGAAAAACGATGATGCGCCTGAGGGCACAAGCATCCAGAACGGCCAGGGCCAAAGAAGATGATACGATCAATGTCAATGGGATATTAAAGAAGGTTTTCTACAATTCTGGAAGGCTGGTGGCCAAGATCGGGCAATTATCAGGGGCATCGGCACCCAAAAGGAAGTATAAACACGCAAATAAAAAAGCAAGGAAAGGATAGGTTTATGGCACATATTATTGGCGGCATCATTGCCGCAGCACTAGGGATCTGGGGGATCATCGGATGGTGGGACAATTTTGGCGATTTTTTAAGGGGCGCTGTCCCATTGTTCCTTTTGATCGGCGGCTTGATCGCGTTAAATACCGGTATGAAACTATTTAAGGGCAAGAAAAAATAAATTTCCCCCTCTTTAGTACAAAGAGGGGATAGGGGAGTTTATGAGCACAAGCAATGAAAAATGTCTGGACCCTTGGCATGGATTTCTCATCATCCTGGGGGTTTGTATTGTCATTTTGGTCGGTATTTTCAATGAATTTCAGGGCGGCACGCACCATGCCAGGATCCATGCTCAGCCTAAGGGTGCGATTACGCAGGCCGCGTTTGCGAATACTAATCCTGATATCGGGCCCGTGGCAGGGCAGATCGCCTTTTAATTTTTAACCGGAGCTTTTAATGCAAGACCCTAACGAATCATTTTGCAAAAAGTCCCTGGGCCCTTGGATCGTTGGTTTGGTGGTAACGGCGGTGATGTTCGTGTTTTGGACAGTGATGAAACGCGAAGAGATCATCAGCGGTATGGAGTCGGAAAATAAAGAACCTGCCAAACCGACACCCACCACTCAAGACTTAAACGCGCCCAGATTCCCTAATGCCGTACAACCGGCCGCATTTCAGTCTACTCCTTATCAACCGGTGGCGATCACCAAGGCTACTCCTAATGGCGGGATGCAGCTAGTTGCCGCGGTTGGCCCCAATGTTTCAGATAGCAGGTTTCAGAATTCACTTAAAGGTGCTGTGAACAAAATTATCCCTTCAGTTGTTGATATCCATGCCCGTACCGTGGCCAATGCGCCTGCTCCAGCGCCTGTTGATGCCCAGAACCTTGAATTTGTCCCTCCATTTGGGGGAGGTATTGATAAATTCATCGGAAATGCAGGATTTGAGAACATTGGTTCCGGCATCTTTGTTGATGGGCGCGGCTATGTGCTGACGAATTATCATGTGACCAAGGACGCTAATGAGATCGTCGTGACCATATTCGGCAATCCCACCCGTGATGTCCGCGCGGATGTCGTGGCCAATGAGCCCAATTTAGACCTGGCCTTGATCAAGGTCAGGGACAACGGCCCATTTCCCGAAGCCCAGCTGGCGGATTCAACACAGACCCAAGTCGGTGATTATGTTGTTGCTGTCGGAAGTCCTTTTGGGATCGAACAAACAGTGACGAGCGGCATTATCAGCGGGGTCCGCAAATCCGTCATGATCGAGGGATTGCGCTATGAAAATCTTTTTCAAACCGATGCCCCTATCAATCACGGCTCTTCCGGCGGTCCTCTAGTTAATTTAAGGGGAGAGGTGATCGGTATTAATACGGCGATCTATGCCCCGACAGGGGTATTCAATGGAACAGGTTTCTCCATCCCGGTCAATGACTGCAGGAATTTCTTGAGCCAGACCTTGGAGAGAAATTATTCCGTTCCTGTGATACCTGGTACAATGCCCGGCGACATGCCGCCCACCAATCTTGTCCCACAAGCACCAACACCCGTACATTTTGGCTTGGAAGTATTACCGGTCAATGAGGTCATTGCCAAGCAATTTGGTGTCCCCATGCAAGGAGTCTTGGTCAATCGGGTCATGGATGAATTACCCGCGAGTCTGGCCGGTATCAAACGGGGGGACATTATCCTTAGCATGGCGGGTTTTCCCATTGAAACAGCCGAGGATATCAGGGATGTCGTTGCCCGATTTCACTTGGGCGACAATGTGAATGTCAATATTTTACGTAACGGGATCATCGACGAAGTATTTGTGAGGTTGCAATGAAAACAAAAATCCATGAAACAGCCCGCCCCGCTGAAAGCGGGGAAGGTTTCTCATCACGGTTAGGTGATTTTGCGCGCAAAGACCCGGTATTGTTGATCGGGATCATTTTATTTCTTGTCATTGCTGTTTGCTGGCTCTTGACTTCACTGGAATTATGGCCTGAAAAAGCCGAAGTGGTGCCTGTCGGAGCAATGGCATTTGAAAAAGGGGATAGTTTGACCTGGATCGGGATGGAATTAATACCGGTCGACCGCACGATCCGCAAGGATTTTAAGGTCCCCCGCAGGATCAAAGGGATGTTTGTCCTCAATGAAGGATTGGACATTGCCAAGAAATACGGTGTCAAGACCGGGGATGTGATCCTTTCCATCGGGCGCAAGCCGGTATTTGATATCAGGACCTTTGTTGACGTGGCGGACAATGTCAAATTCATGGATGGGATCTTCCTTGAGATCTACAGGAACGGGCAAAAAGATTTCTTAACGATCCCTTTTGAATATCAATATGGCCCCTTGATGGGACCAAATAAAGGCAGTTGGCAAATGGGCTCACCGGTCGTAGGACCGGCATTTCCTTATGGGCCAGTATACGGCGGTACAAATAACCAAACTCAAACACCGGCCCAGAATTTTTAGAGAAGGGGAACAATTATGAGGACAACGCTATGAGAAAAACAAGATCAGAAGACTTAAACGATTCCGCCAAGAAAATAGACCTGAATGCTTATTTTATTTTTGGCGCTATTGTCCTGGTATTTCTCCTTGGGATGTACGCAATTTTCTCACCCGGGGTGCAAACCCAAGGCAATCCAGCCTGCGGAAAGATCGTCATTGCCGCCGATGGATCCACTTTAAGGGCCAATGTGGCCCAGACCTTGCAGGAAGCGATCTATTTCCTGGTGGTGGACCCATTATCAGGCAAGCTAGTTGAGGTTGTCCGTAATCCTTACCGCGGCCCTCAGCCATCCGCGCAAATCGCTTATTTGGTTGCCGGTAAAGGCGAAGAAGCGGTGATCGTCGGCAATATCGACCAGCAAAGTTACAATATCCTGATGCAATTCGGCATCCGCACCTTTGGCGGTTACACAGGTCAGGCCAAAAAAGTGATCAGCCTTTATCGTCAGGCCAGGATTTCAGCGCAATCCCCGACGCCGGATACATTGCCTCAGCCTGGGGTGCAAGGACAGCCGGCTCAAGTGGCCCAAACACAGCCGGCCGCATGGAATGCCCAGCCGATGTATGCAGGGCCTTTATACCCTAATGCATTTCAAGGCAATAACCCCAATTGTCCATTACCCGCCAGACAGGGCCAGGGTTGGGGACAAGCCGCATTAGGAATTCCTGACGCGGACACTATCAGACAAAATAATATTACAACTCAAGTTGCTTTACAACAAC
>CAZASA010000011.1:0-20662 GCA_964487685.1 uncultured Planctomycetales bacterium | reverse complement strand
CTCCAGCGAATGTGGCGAACAATCCATTATGGGAGAGGGCAGCGGCAACGATGGCGCCGCAACCGCAAGGAAATATCACGTGGGAATTAGCGGCGCAAGCGCAGCAAGCGGCAGCAGCCCAGCAACAAGCAGCATTAGCCCAACAGGCAGCGGTAAATCAACAAGTAGCCATGGCGCAGGCCGCGTTAGCGCAACAACCTCCAGCGAATGTGGCGAACAATCCATTATGGGAGAGGGCAGCGGCAACGATGGCTCCCACTCAGCCGCAAGGACAATATATGCCGACCGGCGGCGCACAAGGCTATTTCCCGCCGAGCCAATATCCGGCCGCGCAATATCCTCAAGCAAACGTCAATAATGCCATGTCGCCCATCGCGGCCCAGGTGCCGATCACCAACGCACCGCCCATTTATAACAATGCTCAAATGCCGCACGCGTACCGGGGCAATTGCATCGATTGTCATCAAATAATCAATGCGCAGGCCAACACGGCCAACGCACAACCGGCGGTCAATCAAATGATGTGGAATAATGCGCCGCAGGTTGGGGTGGTTCGTTAAAGAACAAAACAGAAAGGGGAAATTAACATGGAACCAATATGCTGGTTAGGAATAGCAGGGATCGTTGGGATCACCGCCGCACTTTGCGGGATGTTCTCAAAGTCTTGTAAGGGATCAGGCTCCTCGTGCGGATGCGAATCAAAGAAAGATATAGAACAGCCCACACCAAAGAGCAGCAGTACAGGTACAGGTATTGATGATAAAAAAGAAAAAGCGATCAATGATTTGATCAAGTAAAGGAGACAGTTATGGCAGCCAAGGCGATCATTTGTAATTTATGTAACGGCCAGATGCAGCTTTACTCAGGCCCGCGGTTCAGCAGAAAGCTCGGCGGATTCCTGGTAGTAGCCGGTATCTTTGCCATCTTTTTTTGGATCGGCCCGGTCTTAGGCATCCCGCTTTTATTGATGGGCTTATACATGGTGGGCGCCAAAAGGCAATTGTGGGTCTGTAAAGAATGCAATACAGCGATGGAAAGGGTTGAACTCGAATCCACGGAAGAAAAAACCGAGATCAAAGAGGCTTAAGAATAGATTGTGCCAGATCAATTACTTATTGAATATAAAAGAAGAAACACCCAAAGGTCCCTGCTTATATTTGGGATCTGCCTCTTTGGCTTGCTTTGCATCGCGGCACTCTTGCACATCGGCGCCGGCGACGCGGAATGGGGCGGTATGACGGTCAGTAATATCACACCATCCATTGCCATGGAATTCAATATCCCTAAGGATGAAAAGGGTGTGGTGGTCAATTGGTGTGAAGACCCGTCCTACAGTTCTGGTTTGCGCGGAGGGGATCTTTTAAAGGCCATCAATAATAAAAAAGTACATTCCATTGCTGAATTCTTAAAAGTGTCCAAAAACATCGATCTGGCCCAAGGTACGCTCTTGGATGTGCTTCGAAACGGGGAGCCTCTTTATATCACCTTAAGAGATACTCCCAATTCGCATGAGAATCTTAAGAAATTAATGGACCTTAAATCACCAGCACCCAGTACCAATTTGCATGGCGGTGGCCAGCAGATCGCCTTTGGCAATCAACTGCCCGCTGAAATCGCTGAGGCCGGAACGCTTAACTTAAGGGCCCCGGTGGCTTCCCAACTTCCCAGTCCCAAGGAACAAGGGGCGGCCCATAAAGAATTGGTTGAAGGTCATTGGCTGGGGATGGAAGTGATCCCCTTGGTCCCTGAATTAGCCAAGGAATTTAATATCCCGCCGGACATCAAGGGGATTTTGGTTGATGAGATATCACTGGAATCCGCTGAATCAGGTGTTTTGGCCGGGGACATGGTGGTGGCTGTTGACGGGTTTGCAACGCCGGATTTGTATGCGTTTACTGAAAGTACCCGAAGGGTAAGGAACAGGACAAGTGCCAAGATCCTAGTTTCGCGCCGCGGAGAATTGCTGGAATATACGATCTCAGCAGCGAGGCCCATGGGATTCTCGCAAAATGAGTCGGCCCAGCCGATCAGGCCCGGCGCTATAAGCCCGCATCGCAGTCGAGGAAAAGCTTGCACCGAGTGCCATATTATCATGGAAACCGGCGGCCAGCTTCCCATAGATGCGGGCGATATATTGCCAAGCCCGCCGCCGATCATTAAAGGCGCGGTTGCGCCCCACGAAGATCGCGGCAAATGCATGACCTGTCACGTCATATTAAAGGACGTGGCCCAGCTGTGAAAGGCAGATTGTCATTCCCGCGAAAGCGGGAATCCATAACAAGACTAATTCTATGAGATTTTCGACGGTTCTTAAGATCATTGCCGGGCTCATTATCCTTATTCTGATGGTGTTTTTTGTATTTGAAAATAATGAACCGGTCACGATCTGGATACCGCTGATCAAAGACCGTCAATTTGGCCTTATCTATATTATCGGAGCTTTTTATATCTTAGGAATGACCAGCGCATTTTGGATGATCACCCTTATTGGTATTGCACGTAAAAGAAGAGCGAAATTAGAAGTGCTCCCGGACAAGGAACAATCGTTATTTGAGGATGAAGCATGAGCGTTGACAAAACAAAAGACCTGAAGAAATGCGAATCGTGCATGGGCAAGTCCATTGCCTGGGGCCTATTAGCGAATACCTTCCTGGCGGCTTTCAAGCTCTTTGTGGGTTTCATGGGACGCAGCCGTGCCTTGATCGGCAGCGGCCTATGCAATTTAAGTGATACGACATCATCCATTGCCGTTATCATCGGTGTTCGTTATTCCAAGAAACCGGCCAACGCGCGTTATCCGTATGGTTACGGCAAGGTCGAATTCATCACCCAGGTCTTGATCAGCTGTTTTATGATCATGGGCACCCTGGCCCTTATCTTTAGTTCATTCATCACCATTGCCAAGCGTACCTTTGTGGTCCCGCATATGGTGGTATTTTTCGTGGCCATCTTGAGTGCCATTGTTAACGCATTGCTGTTCAAATTTTCCCATTGCGGCGCCCAACAGCTCAACAGCCCGGTGCTAAAAGCCCACGCGGAACACAACAAGATCGATGTTATTTCTTCTTTGCTCGTCGCTATCGGCGTTTTGGTGGCCCGTAAGGGCATGCATTGGGTGGATCCGGCTATTGCTATCTTTGAGTGTACGCATGTCATCCATGCCAGTGTGCTTATCCTGTTGGATGGACTTAAAGGCACGATGGACCGTAACTTACCGGATCTCTTCAGGGAAGAAATTAAGGACCATATCATGAGTGTGGAAGGCGTTACCAGTGTCAATGCGGTCAGGGCCCGTCAAACCGGCCGTCTCATTGTATTAGATGTGATCTTACAGCTTGATCCACAGCTTAATGTGCTTCAAGCCAAGGTGATCAGCCAAAAAATAAAATCCCTGTTACGCGGGGTTAACAAATATATCGGCCATGTGGCCTTACAAATAGTACCAGCGGAGTAGGAGTCCCCCTCTTTTTTATAAAGAGGGTTAGGGGAGTTCTAATTGTGGTTCCAGACAAATGCGTCAAGTGCGGGCGGGTCGTTCCAGTGATGGTCGTGGTGGGTAACGCGACTCTTTCGCTCTTTCAAATAATCATCGGCATCATGACCGGCTCCAAAGGCCTTTTAGCCGACGGTATCCATTCAGGCACTGATGTGTTGACTTCGCTCATGGTCATTATCACTGTAGGCCTTTCCCAGCGTAAAAGCGATGAGAAGCATCCCTGGGGCCGCGGTAAAGCTGAATTTTTGGGCGCTGTGTTCGCGTATGCCCTTCTTCTATATATTTCCATCATGATCCTCATCGATTCCACTCACGCCTTGTTTAGCAAGAATTTGCATCCGCCGCATGCCGCTGCCTTTTTCTGCGCGGTGGTGGCGATCCTGGCGAATTATATCCTCTCTTCCTATGGGCTGTGTGTGGGCAAAAAATTAAATTCGCCGGCCATGATCGCCAATGCGAATGAAAACCGTTCGGATATGATCGCATCCATTGCTGTTTCCATCGGTATCCTTTTAGCGAATCTTGGCTTTCCCATCCTTGACCCGGTGGCCGCTTTGATCGTGGGTTTGATGATCGGACGCATGGCCATTACCTTGGGATCAAGTGCCTTGAAAAATTTGATCGATGAATCCCTGCCCGCCGACAAGAAAGGATTATTGGAAAGGGTCGCCCTTCAATATAAAGAAGTCAAAGGCATCAATTATTTACATACACGCAGGGTGGGGCAGCAAGCATGGGTTGATATGGAGATCATTATCGATCCTAAACGAAGTGTCAAGGAGGGGCATGCGATTGCCAGGGAAGTCAGGGCCGCACTTTTTCGCCGTTTCCCTCAGATCAAGGAAGTCACTATTACCTTTACATGCAGGGAAAATCCACCGGTAGTCCAGGAAAATTTTAAGGTCAATAAGTTGCAGATGATCATTAATAAAGGATTAAATTTAGCGACTTAAAAAATGGATTGTCATTCCCGCGAAAGCGGGAATCCATGGAACAGGAGATAAAACTATGGACAAGAACGCTGAAATCGACGAGATCACCGAAATTGATACAAGGATCAGTGCACTCAATGAAGACGAAGAAGAGCCAGGTGCCGAAGCCCCCAAGACGAAGAAAGCACATAAGCACCATAGCTCAAAACCTGGGCTTGGTATTTCCCAAAAATTGCATCTGGTTTCACACCGCACCCTTTCATCTACGGAAAGACTTATCAAAAGCCTGTCAAGGGCCTATGAGCATATCTTTGTCGCGGATGAAGCCGTCACGGCAAACTTTGACAAGGAATATGGCCTCAAATGCTATGCCAAGAATGATTTCAAGGGCGCGCTTAAATATTTTGAATCTTATGACCATAGCGGTGAGAAGAATGACTCCGATGTCCTTTACATGATGGGCGTCTGCTATTTGCGTGAGGAGAAGACCGGGAAAGCGGCTGAATATTTCGGGAAGGCCGCTGAGCTTAAGCCTGATGATTTTGATATCGTCACCCAATTGGCCAAATGCCTGCTGGCCTTGGAGGATTTTGATGGGGCGCTTGAATACTTTAAGAAGTCGGCCGATATCAGTCCGGATGAGCCTGATACGTATTACCATATCGCCAATTGTTATGAAAAGCTTGAGCAGGTCGAAGAGGCCAAGAAGATGTACCGTAAAGCCATAGATCTTAATCCCAGAGAAGCGGTCTATTATCATGCCCTGGGCTTTCTTTATGAAAATATTGGGGACCACAAAGACGCGATCGTCTGTTTTAAAAAGGCAATGGATTTGGAACGGGACCGGAAAGAATAAAAAGTCTTAAGGAGAAATTGATATGGCTAGTATCCATGAATCGGTTAGAAAGATATTCCCCAGTGATTTTACGGAGTTTTTCCCGGTCAAGAAACACTGGTGGGAAAAGATCGATTTCGAGAATTTAAAAAGCAAACAAGGCCTGATCCTGGCGATCTGTGCCGCGATCATCATTGTTCCCGGGATTTATTACTATAACAAATTCATCAGCCTGACACGGTTTACGGAAATGGAAAATGCCCAGATCAATGTCCAGATGCAGCGCCGTAAAGATCTGTCCATCAATTTAAGCCATATGGTCATCGATTACGCCCAGCACGAACGCATGATGTTTAAATATGCCATCGACAAGAAATCAGGCGGCTCAAGTAATGTGGACCTTCTGGAAAGTGTCCTTTCCAAGACCGGGGTGGGCAATTTGACCGCGATGAAAGAAGGGATGTCTGCTTCGGGGATGGATAAGATCATGGCCTTGGCCGAAGCATATCCGGAACTTAAATTAAATGCCAATTTTCAGATCATGATGCAAGGACTGATCAATTCAGAGGACAGGATCGCCGCAAGCCGCATGGCGTATAACGAGGCGGCAAGCCAGTTTCATGCCTATGTGCGCAAGGTCCCGGCGTGCTTCTACGCATTTTTGCTAGGCTACAGGGAGAACATGTACCATTACGTTAATACCGATAGTGACCTGGACAAATCTTTCAGGGTCATATATTGACCCGTTCGCATATGTCATCCCCGAATGTTTTAATCGGGGATCTAATAAAGAGGTTTAAATGGACGTTCATAACCATAAATTGACATCTCACGACAAATCTAAACAGCTGCGCAGCTTCCCATTCATTGAGGTTGCGATCGCCGTGATCGTCATTGTAATGCTGACAGCCCTGTTTTTGGATACCAAGAATATGCCGGTCCAAAGTTCTAAACGTATCGCTCAAACCTCCGGTAATTCTGCCTTGTCCTTTGATGTGATAAGTGTCAATCCTATCATCGCCCGTGAATTCAACCTTCCTTACGCGGCAGGGGTTTTGGTCAACAGCCCGCCAACAGGCGCTGCCCGCAGGCTTATTGATGTAAGAAGGGGAGACATTATCCTGCAATATAATAGTGTCAATATCGCCTCTGCCAATCATTTTGCCTATCTGATGTCAACGGCCCAGCCCGGGGACAATTTAAGTTTTGTGATCTCACGTAACGGCAAAGACCTGACCGTGGCCGGGAAGATCCCCATGGATGCCGGGGTTAATATTTTTGATGCCCAGGGCTTGCCGGTATTTGTCAGCCTGGTGATCCTTGTCGTCACCTTTACCATGCTTTTTCTAAATCTTTTTAACCGGACAGTATGCGTGACCTTGGGGGCTGTTCTGATGCTCTTGAGCGGATCAGCGTTGGGATTTTATAATCAAAGCGAAGCTTTTGATGCCATCCACATGAGCCCTATCTTTGTTTTGATCGGCATGAGTGTTTTTGCCATTTTCCTGGAGGACTTAAAGCTTTTTGATTACCTGGCCAAGCGCATGGTTATTTCTATGAAAGGGGACAAGATCAAGATCATCTTTGCTCTTTGTATCCTGACCGCGGTTGCGTCTGCTTTCATGAACAATATCTCGATCATCCTCATCGTCGTCCCCATCACCATCTATGTGGCCCGCGGCCTGCATTTTGATCCTATCCCTGTTGTCATCTCTGAAGTCATCTCTTCAGCCGTCGGGGGAAACATGACACCGATCGGGGATTTCTCCAATATGCTGATGGCCACCAGTGCCGGGCTTAATTTTGTCGACTTCCTTATATATATGGCCCCTATCTGTACCATCTTGATGGCGGTTTTCCTTTGGTATATGTGGTTTTTTGAATTCCGTCATTATCAACGGACAAATCCGACGAATAATCCAAGCGCCTTCCTGGAAGGGATGGCCGAGGACGTAAAGAACATGGTGTTGGATTGGCCCGCTATCAAGCGTGTCCTTTTTGTCTTGGGCTCAGTCCTGGTGGCTTTTATTGTATTACCTTTTTTCAAGGTGCATTTGGCCCCTATCGCGATGGGCGGCGGCATGATCCTTTTGGCCATTGAGAACAATAAAGCCAAGGATGTGATCAAAAAGATCAGTCTCACCGACATCTTGTTCTTTGTGGCGCTATTTATCATTATCGGAGGATGCCTGTATTCAGGTCTTTTAAAGATCGTCTCAGACATGTTGACAACGGTATCCATGGGCAATCAGGTCGTCTATTTCCTTTTGATCATGTGGGTATCGGCGATCTTTACGGCTTTTATGAACGCAGGTCCGGCCACCGCTTTTTTTGTGCCGATCGTGATCTCTTCAGGTTATGCGGATTTTACGGATGTTATCTGGTGGGCCATCAATATGGGCTCAATTGCCGGTTCTTGTGCCTGTATCTCAGGCGCCAGCGCCGGGGTGATCTCCCAGACTCTGGTCGATGAGCATTATCCAGCGCGTCTTAACGGTAAGCTCAGGGAAGGCCTGACATTTTCCAGCTACAGCCGTCGCGGGATTCCCGTGGCCATCATATTTTTGATCATTTCGTCCATCTATATCGTTATTTTGGGCATGTTGCCTTGAGGAGTTTAAATGACAAACGTTAACGAAGACAAGATCAACTGGATGGGTTACACCAATATCGGGATAGCCATAGTCATCGCTATTCTCGCGATCATGGCTATGTTCACCAATCACACCTTTACCTTCCAGATGCCGGTGCTGATCCCGCCTACCATTGCGGTAGACCAGCCTATCTGGCTTTTGATGTTGCTGGGTTTTGGCATCGGCTGCTATGGCACCATCGTTGGTATTGGCGGTGGACCCTTGATCCTGCCTATCCTGGTCTTTTTCTATGGATGGGAAAATGAGATCCTGGTGGCCACGTCATTGTTTATTGTGATGCTTAATGCCGCTTCCGGCTGTGTGGGTTATGCCATCCAGAAACGTATTGATTATAAGGGAGGCATTCAATTTACCCTGGCGGCCATGCCCGGTGCTTTTATATCCAGCTATATCCATCATTTGGTCAATTTGACCTTCTTTAATATTATTTTCGGCATATTTTTGCTCTTATTGGCAGGTTACACGATCTTTAGCATCGGCCGTCTGGACAAGAATACCGAACAAAAACAACAGCTTGTCAAAGAAGCCAAGGCACAAGGTTATCGCCATGTGACTTTTACGGACGCATTTAATGTCAAATACGATTATTATTCCAACGATAAGCTTGGTATTTCCTTGAACTTCCTCTTGGGTTTCTTCTGCGGCTTTTTGGGTATCGGCGGCGGTGTGTTCCAGGTGCCGATCTTGCTTTTTATCTTACTGTATCCGACACACTTGGCTACAGCTACGAGCCAGTTTGTCACCTTGTTGACTTGCATTATCGCCCTTTTACCGCATATTTTCCTGGGCAATGTGATGTATGGGGAGGCCATGTGGATGGGGGTAGGCGTTATCGTAGGTGCACAGTTAGGGGCCAGGATCGCGGCCCATTTAAATACTAAAGTCACTTTATACCTGTTTATCGTTATCTTGATCGTCTTTGCGATCAAATTGTTTTTTGTGTAATGAATTTAGAAATCCCCCTCTTTAGTTCAAAGAGGGGATAGGGGAGTTAGTTCAAAAAAGGAGATGGATTATGGAATGTATATTACCAACAATTTTCGTCATCTTCGACATCATCGCGATCGTCGATGCCACCCGGTCAACTTTAACTTTCGAAAAGAAACTGCTGTGGATCTCACTGATCATTTTGGTGCCGATCGTGGGTATGGTCCTGTATTTTCTGTTAGGCCGTCCTGAACAGCAGACAATTTAAAAGGAAAATGACATGAAAAAAGAAACTTTTATCATTATTTGCGGCGGGTTGTTCTTAGTCTTGCTGGTCATTGCTATCTTCAATCACCCGGCCATGCAGACCGCTTCGGCGGAAATGCTGCATGAGATCAAGACAGCGGATGTCTGGCACGGGGCCGCGTACACGCCGGTGGTCAATAATTTCCAGGGGGTTGCTATCGCCGCCCCATCAGCCTATCCCTACGCCAATGGCGTACAAGGCAACTATCCTCAATATCAGGTCCAGACCTATTCACCGCAAGACCCCAATCAAGCCATCGCTTTGACCAATACCTTGCCCATTGTCGATCCGGATAAGCCGGTATTGATCAAACAAATGGGTGTTGAAGTAGAGCCTATCAGCGGCGGCAAGGTCAAGATCACCGGGGTGATGGGCAATTCTTGGGCAGAAAAAGCCGGCCTGAAAGTCGGAGACATCCTTTTATCCTTCGACGCCAAGGAGATCACGGACCTAAAACAATTCCAGGACATGATGATCAAGGCTGCCCCTGAAATGAGTTACAAGGTGGTTTATTACCGTAATGCCCGGAAATTGAAATGTCTTGTCACGATAGGAGAAGGCGAAATGGACGGTTTTACACCCATCCCGCCGCCGGTCAATAATATATGATCGATATCTTACGACGGAAATTAGCTGACGCTTTGAATGACGCGGCCCACAAAGGCCTGGCGCGTATTGACAAGGATTCTGTCTTGGCGGCGGAATTAAGGAAATTTGACGTGGAAGCGATCCTGAAAGCGGACATTGAAAAGATCTGTAACAATGTTTCCTTTCTCGAGATGACGAGGATCTTATCATTGATCATTCAGCTTAATTCAGAAGAAAAAAGGCATGGGGTCATGAAAGCTAACTTAAAGAGGATGATCCAGCAATTGATCGACAGGGTGGAGAAGGACGCAGGGAAGCTTCAAACCCCTATGTCCTGCCGTGAATTGTTCTTTAATTTATAGAGGAGGAAAAAGTGAAAACAATCCTGATGAAAATATTTTTAACACTATCAGCCATGGCCTGCATGTTCCAGGGGCTGATGCTTTTATCGGTGGGATTGGGCCGCTTATCACCGGAGAAGCTCATCAATCTTTACGAACAGCTTCTAAGCCTTCCGGCGGCACTAAAGACCATCGAAGCGGCAGGCACTTTTTTCATATTATTGGGATTCACCCTGCTGTTGTTCGCTTCACGCACCAAGCATATCCCTAAGATGATCACGGTGGAGCAGGAAGGCCAATCATTGAATATTACGTATAAGACCGTCATTGACTTTATTGAGCAGGTAGGTTCGCAAAATCCTTTTGTCACGCATTTCCTGGCTGATTTTATCAATGACCGCAAGGAAGGGATCATTATCCCGGTTGAAATTGAGCTAAACGGTGTGCCGTCAGTACAGCATGTACTCATAGATATTGAGAACACGTTAAGGGGTGAGATCGAGAATGTTTTTGGTTTAAAGAAATTCAGGTTTGATTTTCATGTGGAAGGGGTAAGCATTGACCCCAAGAAAAAATATTTTGCCTCCAGTGTCATTGAAAAGGCCCCTTTGCCTGTCAATCATGTTGCAGTCGATCATGTCCCGGCCGATCTTGAAATGGCCGCGGTGCAAGTCGAAAAATCAACCGAGAACTTTACAGCTCAGAGGTCTGAGGAAGAGATCGAACAATTATTTGTAGCGAATAAAAAGGAACCTAAAAAAGCTTCCTTTGTATCGAGGTTATTATGGGGAAAGTAGAATGTAAATTCTGCGGGAAGAACGAGCAATGCCAGGGGCATGAGGACATTGATTTGACCTTAAAGGCCCCTAAGGCTTCTTGGTTAGATTCTTTAAAGAATATCAAAAAATCTAAAAAGTCTCTCAAAGAAGAGTCTTCTGAAGGAACTACCGGTTATAAGGGTGTGCCTAAAGGGACCTTGATCAAGAAGGTTGCCCTGATCGGTCTTCCCAATACCGGCAAAAGCCAGATTTTCAATAATCTTACCGGTGAATATGCCGTCGTGGCCAATTATCCCCGCACGACCATCGAGATCAAAAGGACCTTGGTCAAGATCAAGGAGCAGTTCTATGAGATCATTGATACGCCAAGTTTGCATAGTTTATATATCCACAGCGAAGAAGAGATCGTTGTCCGCAATTTGATCCTCGAAGAAAAACCTGACATCATCGTCCAATGCATTGATGCTCTTCAAGACAAGCAATCGTTATTGTTGACCGCGGACCTGCTGGAATTAGAAACGCCGATCGTGATCGTTTTAAATGCTATTGATGAGTCCATGCGCAGGGGGGTCGTGATTGATTCCAAGGAATTGGAAAGAATGCTCGGGGTCAAGGTTGTTGAATCGATCGCCACCCGCGGTATTGGCAGGGAAGAGATCAAGATCGCTATCTCCTGTGCAAAGAAAAGCCAGGCGCGTATCAAATATGGCTTAAAGATTGAGAGCGCTTTGATCGAGATGATGTCAGCAATGCCTTTTGACATGGCCTTTAAATTCAAGACAGCCCTGCTTCTTTCTTTAATGGACCCTTTCCTGGAAAATTCTTTAGAAAAAAAACACGGCAAAGAAATGCTGGCCCATGTACGCCTTGAGATCGGCAAGGTCCGCCATAAACTTAAAGAAGGGATACACCAGGAAGTCCATAATAAACGCCACGAGTGGGTCGAAGATATCTGTAATAAGGTGATTAAGAGGCAAAACAGGGCCTATGTGCCTTCCTTCGCGCAAAATTTTGCCCAAGCCAGCCGCCATCCTTTCTTCGGGATACCTATCTTGATGTGCTTTCTGGCAGTTGTATATTTAAGCGTCACCAATTCATCGAAACTGACCGACCAGCCGCTCAACCAATTCCTCGTCGATCCTTCATTAAGGTTCATTGCCTGGCTTAAACTTCCGGTATTTTGGAATGATTTTTTGGTCGGGGACCATGGTTTGTTGACCTTAGGTGTTTTTAACGCGATCTGTACGGTGCTTCCCATCCTTTCAGTGTTCTTTTTCGTCTATGGATTATTTGAAGACAGCGGCTATATCACCAATTTCAGTGTGTTGACCAAGAGGATCTTTGAAAAGATCGGTGTGACCGGCCAGGCCATCACCTCGATCGTCCTGGGCTTTGGCTGTAAAACAATGGCCACCCTGACGACCAGGGGATTGACTTCTTATAAGGAAAAATTCATCACCAATTTTCTGATCCTTTTTGCCATTCCCTGCTCAGTCCAGCTGTCCATCAATATCGCGATCCTGGGAAAATTTGGGGTGGTTGCCTTGCTTATCGCTTTTGGGACCTTAGGCGCCATGGAAGTCACGGCCGGGATCCTTTTGAACTTCTTCATTAAAGACCAGCGGAAGAATTATTTTATCCAGGAACTGCCGGCGATGCGTTTACCGAGCATCAAAGCGGTAGGCATAAAAACATATTACCGGATCATGTGGTTCTTAAAAGAAGCCCTGCCTATTTTTATGTTATCCGCCGTCGGCCTATTTGCCGCTGAAAAATTTGGTCTCTTGGTGATTTTAAGGCAAGCGCTTCATCCTTTGCTGGTCGGCTGGCTTGGGCTTCCTTCTACCATGACGGATATTTTTATCCTTGCCTTTGCCCGGCGGGAAGCCGCGGCCGGGGTCATTTATAAAATGGCCAGCAGCGGGGGATTGAATTATATCCAATCGATCGTCGCGGTTGTGATCACCACCACTTTTTATCCGTGTTTTGCCAGCGTGATCACCTTAAGCAAGGAAATGGGTGTAAGAACTGCGGTGATCATGTCGATCTTGTTTTTAACGACGTCATTTACTATCGCGGGTTTATTGCATTGGGGACTTGTATTCTTATTGAAAGGCTAAAAGTTTATGTCTCGATCCAATTGGTTTTCCGATAATTATCTTTTTGTACTGGCCATGCTGATCGTCCTGGCCGCGGTGTTTTTGGGCTCCAATTTCCTGGCCAATGAATCCCAGGACAGGGCCAGCATTGTCAAGGTCTCTGGTAAGGTCTCCATTGAACGGGCCGGCACTAAATTAGTGCCTGCTTTAGGCATGGTATTAAATACCTATGACAAGATCACCACCGCTAAAGGCGCCTCCATCGAGGTGACTTTTGACGACGGGCTTAAAGATATTGTAAAGATCGGTTCTAATTCCCATGTGGTCCTTGAAAGTGATGCTATCCAAAAACAGACAAGTATATTTATGGACAAAGGCGAGATCCTTTTGAAATTAGAGAAGCTTGAAAAAGGGTCCAATTTCCAGGTGCGCACACCCACGGCCGTGGCCGGTGTCCGGGGCACAAGCTTTGGTGTCAAGCTCCAGGGCAAGGAAGCCGTCATTTCGGATTTTGAAAGCCATATATATGTTAAAGGATTGAGCCGCGATTATGTTGAGAATGACGATGAGCTTTTATTGAGTGAAGGCTGGAAGGTCAAGGTCAGGCAATTCGAGGTCCCTTCCCGGGTTGAAAAAATAACCCTTCAGGAAAGGTCGGTCTGGCTGGCATGGGTCAATGATGTGGCTAGATCTTCGGTGGTAAGGCCAACGATGGGGAAAACCCAGCTTGAGACTTATTCGGGAAAGCCTAATTCCTCCTATTCCTTGTCAAAGAATTTAGGCGGCTATCAGGGAGGCGTATGGGCCATGATCATGAAGATGGTTTCTTCAGCGTCGGTGATGGCATTCTTATTGTATATCGCGTTAATGGTCAATATCAGAAAGGTCTTCGTATGAAAATTAAAAATGAACTCGATGAGTACCTGGAACAATTATGGACCATGAAGGAAGCGGGCCAGACCGGTGTCAATGTCTTGATACGCAACCTGACAGATATTTACAATTTGAAGCTGGTCGACAAATTGTCCTCGGAAGGCTTGGTCAATATAAGCCATGATTCCAAGGAGATCAGGCTCACAAGCACCGGTGAGATCCAGGCCCGTCAATTGATCCGTGCCCATCGGTTGGCCGAGAAACTCATCCATGATGTGCTGGGCAGTAATTTCGAAGCAGGGGCCTGTGAATTTGAGCATACGATCAGCCTGGAATTGGTCAACAGCATATGCACGATGCTTGGGCATCCTAAAGAATGTCCTCATGGACTGCCAATTCCCGACGGAGAATGTTGCAAGCGTTCAGAAAAAACAGCCTTGAATTATGCCATTCCTTTAAATCAGCTTAAAGTCGGCTCTTCAGGAAGGATCGCTTATGTAAAATCCCAAAATGACCAGCAGATCCACCGTTTTGAAGGCCTGTGCGTGCGTCCGGGGGTCACGGTCAAATTACATCAAAAATATCCGACCTACGTGATCGAATGTGAAGGGGCGCAAATTGCTTTAGATAATGATATCGCCGCCAATATTTCCGTATGGCAGGGGGAATAGTCAAATTTAAACAGAGAAATGAAAAACAAGGAGAATAGTATGGTTAAACTTAAAAAGAATGAAACAGACGCAGTTACCAATATCGTGCAGAGTATTTCTTACGGGACAGGCCTTATTTGCGCCAAGGTCAGCAATTTAGGCAAGGTCACCAAGACCAAGGAGTGGATCGGGGCCATGTCCAAGACCAAGGGCATTGTCAAGAATGTCGAGAAGACAGTCATGGACAGTGTCGCGGACATGAAGGAATCCTTTGATGAGGGGGTAAAATCCATCGTCAAAGATGAAATTGATGCGCCTGAAGCAGAAGTTGTTGTAAAGAAGGAAAAAATCATTATCGAGGAAGAAAAAATAATTGTCGAAGAGGACAGGGTTTTTATTAAAGAAGAAACAGTTGAAATCCATGAAATTGCTCCTCAAGAGGCTCATGACGTGCCTACATCCGAGCCGGTCGATCTTCTTGAAGATGCCCCTTCCAAGCCGGCTAAAAAAGTGGCCAAGATCCATATCGAACAGGAAAACGCACCCATTGTCGATGAGGCTAAAACTGAGTTGAGCCGGAAAATATTAACCAAGATCGATTACGCCTCATTATTTTCCATGGAAGAATTCAAAAAGGAAGGTAAGGACCCTCAGGACCTGATCGATTCCATCCATAAAAACAAGCCAGAGATATACATCAGCGCTCCGGGACCGGTGGAATGGCTTAATTCACTTTTAAACCAGGGCGTTGCCGAGCTTCCTTTGAAATATGATATCAAAGAAACAAAAGAAATAAAGGAAGCCAAAGCCGCTTTCGAGGCCGCGCTCGAAGTTGAAAAGACCGAATGTATGATCAAGCTCAATAGATTGATCCTCGAGCAAGCCTATCCTTTAAAATGTCCAAAACTTCCGATAACGGAAATTAAGGAAGAACCTAAAGAAGAGTCTAAGGAAGTACTTAAGGAAGAACGAAAGCCAGAAGCTCAAGTAGAAAAACCTAAGGTGGAATCTAAAAAGCAGATAAAAAAGTCAAAAGCTGAAAAAAAGAAATCCAAACATGCCAAGGGTTCAGACAGCGCCTTAAATCTTAATTAAGGCCAAACGTTAGGACAAAACTATGGACTCATCTTCAAGAAAGAAAATCGTTCGTAAGGTCTTTTATTCAACAGGATCTGCCGTCGGCGCGGTGGCCAAGTTAAAGGACGGGGTTGTTGATATCGCCAAGTCCTTTAATGCCGGCTATCATCTTTTGGGCAATGATCCTATACCTAATGCCCCTAATGACCAGGCGCGAGGGGTCAAGCCCTCGGGACAACAAATGGAAGGGCTTTATGGGTATTTTGGACGGATCATCTTTGATCATTCCAGGAGTAAGGACATTTCATTTGTCTTTAATCCTGGATCAGAGTCCCTTCAAGAAAAAGCAGAAGATCTCCTCAAAGAACTTTCTCCTTCAAGTGAGAGGACGGCCCCGCCATCTATCGCCGCAGACCCCCGGTCAGAAGATGACCTGGGTCGGTTAAAAAGTGTGGTGAATTTAAGCCGGGTAAACACGCCCCAGGCACGCGCTGAGCTTTTGTCCCACGCCAAGGACCCGGACAGCTTGGTCCGTCGGGTCATCGTCAATTGCATCAACCCTGAAGGCGGGGAAGATGAGACCTTCGCGATTGTCAAATTCATCAATGACCCTGATGAGGATGTCGCGCGCATTGCCATCCGTAAATCAGCCAAGACACGAAATCGCCTGGCATTTACCTACCTGATCGCCAGGCTCGACAGCGAGAATATGAAAATCCGCCAGGAAGCCATTGATGCCTTAAAAGCGATCACCGGCTCGGACCTTGGATTTAACCCGCAAGGGGCGTCGAATCACCGTCACGAGGTCATCAGGCTTTGGCAAAAGGTCTGGCAGGACAATCAAATGAATTCTCAATTCTTGATCGATGACGAAGCAACACAGGGGATCATCAAGCGGAAATATACCGAAAAGCCCCATTCACCGGAGCCAGAAGCAGCTAAGACCACGAAAAAGCATAAGGAAAAACATGGTCTATAAGAAAATTGAATTAGTACCGGGGAAAATTACGGTTGCTCCCAAAAGCACGAAGACGTTTTGTGCCATTAAGAATGCTTATACGGCCATCAAAAAAGATTTTGCCAATGGCACCAACAATATGGCTGAAGGGTGGGTAAAAAGTTCCCCACAGCTCAAGGGTCAAAAGGTCAGGAAATTAAAAGAGGGGACCTTTCACATGGCCAAGACCATGGCCGCTGACATAAAAAAGAACATGAAAGGGGTCAGTCCCAAGGCCGCTATCTGCGATCTATCCTATGAGATCGGCGGGGTTCTTAAGAAAACGAAAGATGTGATCGATGACTATATCGATGAGATAACGAGGATACCAAATGGAAAATGAAAAGTACATCAATCTGGGGAAACATTTCTACAGTTGGTACAGGTCAGGCAAGGTCAGTATAACTATTAATAATTCTAGCAAAGGGCTTGAGAATGAAATTAAACGGGTGGCTGACCTGATCGATTATGTAGAAGAGAAAAAAAGGCTCAAGAGCTGACTCTGTAAGGGGAATGTTTAGCAGTATGTCATCCCCGCGAAAGCGGGGATCCAAGTCAGAATTAACTTTATTAATGGATTCCCGCTTTCGCGGGAATGACTGAAAGTTATATTATAAGTAAAAATACGTATAAATGTGAGTAGTAATGCGTCTATACGTCCCAGATATATATGATTAATATGATTGAGTATCATACTATGCGAATATGCAAAAAGTGTGTGATCTGGGGTTTTTAAAATAAAGGAGAGTGACATATGATCGCAAAATCATTGTTAGTGATCGCCGGGGTCGCGGTGGTAGGTGTAGTAGGCTATAAGATCATTAAGAAGAAAAATCCTGAATTCTTCAAGAATTGCGCGTCAAAGATCAAGAATTGCACGAACAATATCTTTGAAGGCGCGTCAGAAGCATTCAAAGAAGGCTATGCCAGCGCAGCAGCAGCGTAATTTTTGGCCTTTTGACATCTTAGGGAGGGCATGATGATGACTAAGCTAAAAGCAGAAACTGTGGTTGCGAAACCCGTTGAATCAAGGGTTTCCAAGAAACAGGAAGAAATCCAAAAGGAGTCTGCCAGAGGGAAATATTTTATGCCCGCCCAAGAAGAAAAGGCGAGTGTATTGGAGATCATTGCCGACTTAGAAACGCAGCTGGAAGCGGCGTTTAGTATCAAGGATGAACAGGCCAATGAGATCGCACGCTTGGAAAAAGAGCTGGAAAAGGCAGGGCAAAGGATCGCCGTAGGGGATGTGAAGGGCAAGGAACTGCAGGATTTGACGGCTTCCCAGGATAAATTGAATTCCTATCTTGAATTCCTTGAAAATGAGCGCTTAGGTTCTATTGAACGCATCAGGGCCCTGGAAGTCCAGGCGGAATTATTCGGTAAAGAAAAGCAGGAATTGATCAAAAAGCTGGAAGAGGCTTCAAAAGAATTAAAGGTAAGAGAATCACGCCTTGATCAGATGGAAGTGGAACTAAACAACGCCCATCAAACCACTCAAAATTTTCAAAGCCGGATCCATGCTGTACAGGAAGAGAAGGAAGAATTCAAAAGGAAATTCGAACAGGCCCTGGATGAATTAAGAGCCAGTGTTACGGAAAAAGAAGAATCCAAACGTGATCTTTTGCAGGCCAAGGAAGACCTGGATGAGATCCGTACCATGTTGTCAGATACACGTTCCAAAGCCAAAGGCCATTTTTATAAAAAGAAAGCTTAAAGTAATACCCTTGTCTGGTAACGGCATGGGGAAAAAGAAAGGGTTTAACAATGTCAAGAAAAGTCAGAGGCCTCGATGTAGGCACAATGAATCTAGTGGGAGCGACCCAGGCTGATGATGGGACGATCAAGATCAAATTGATGCGGCATTGTTTTCTTGATATTGATGTCAGCCCTTTTACGAAGAAAATGCTGCTGCAGCAAAAAGTCCAATATGTGGAAATGGGCAAGAAGGTGTATATCCTCGGAGAATCCGCCTTTGAACTGGCCAATATCATGAATAAGGTCATTCGCCGGCCGATGAAGGCAGGCGTCATGAGCCCGCAGGAAGCCGATGCGGCACCGATCTTCGGTCTTTTGGTCGAAGCCGTGTTAGGCAAACCCGAAGGCCCCGGCATTCCTTGTTTCTACTGTGTTCCGGCCAATCCCATCGATGCTGATTTTAACATTGTCTACCATTCCGGTATCATTGCCGGAGCGCTTAAAAATCTTGGCTATGTGCCCAAGGAAATGAACGAGGCGCATGCGGTTGTCTTTAGTGAATTGGCTGACCAGGATTTCACCGGGATCGGCATTTCATTTGGCGGCGGCATGGTAAACGTCTGCGTTTCATATAAGACCATCCCCGCTGTCTCTTTTTCCACCAGCCGCGCCGGTGACTGGATTGACAAGAACGTGGGTCAGGTGCTGGGGATCAACCAGACCAGGGCCGCGGCCTTAAAGGAAAAAGGGGTCAACCTTAAAAGCCCCAAGAACCGCGAGCAGGAAGCGATCGTCATCTATTACCGCAATTTGATCAGTTATACTCTGGCCAATATCAAGGCCAAGTTTGAATCAACTGAGGGGATCCCGCAATTCCCGGACCCTGTGGACATCGTTTGTTCCGGCGGGACGTCTCTGATAGGGGGCTTTGTCGATGTCTTTGAAGAGGAATTAAAAAAGATAGATTTCCCAATACCGATCAATAAAGTCAGGCTGGCCGGCGAACCACTAAACGCGACAGCTAAGGGCTTGCTTTTAGCGGCGCTTAACGATGAAGAGATGGGTCAGGAAGAACCAAAGAAACCCGTCGGCAAATGACATTGGCTTAAAACCTCAGTGTCATGGCACAAGTACCTAATGGTCACCCTTTAATGAAGAGACCTGATGGAAAACTTTTTTACAAGTCGGATGGATTATGTCTTTTTTGTTTACGGCCTCTCTTTCTTTTCTCTCTCCGTAATCTGCTTTTTATTGCTTAAATACTCTAGATCACAGATATCCTGGCAGTGGCTGGGATTCTTCGCCATTCTGCAGGGCATTAATGCGTGGCTTAATTCATGGGCCATCAGTCTTGGTGACACGATCCACTTTAAGGATGCCCATCTTGTCATCATGGCGGCATCATTTATTTTTCTTCTAGAGTTCATCCGTTCGACATCTTTTAAATTAAAGCATCTTCCCCTGGCAAAATCACCTGAGCGTACCGCCTTGGTATCAGCGGTAGTATTCCTGATAGCTGATCTAGTCCTGTCGGTCATTGATCGTGAAGCCTTTCTTAAATTCGCCCATTTTCCGCTTCAGTTTTTGATGGTACTGGCCGCATGCGGTATCAGCTTTAACATCTGGTATTTCTATGAAATGGTCCGGGCCAAAGACCATAAGCAAAAACTTGAGATCAAGTCATACCTGGCCTGGGTCATTGCCTTCATATTTGCCATATTAGTCGCCGGTAATTATGTCTGCGATTGGTATAAGGTCAAAGAAGACATGAGGGAAAGCAATATGTTCCTCAGCCTGGCCCAGAGGACCTTACAGACCATTGATTTTGAAGAGATCAAGGATTTGACTGGCTCAAGCGCTGATTTAAAAACGTCAAACTATCAACAATTAAAGTCCAAGCTCATGATCTTGCATGAAGGGATGCCTGAGATCAAATATCTTTATTTTATTCGGCCGGTGGATGGAAATAATATTGTCCTGGTGGATGCCCAGGCGCCTGAGAGCAAGGATGGGTTCTTGCCAGGGCAGGTCATTAGCGAAGATCCACAACTTATTAAGGATGTTTTTAAATCAGGCAAACCTTTTATTGAATCAGTCAAAGACCTTCCGCCGGGAGACGCGTTACTTTCCGGATTATATCCAATGAATGATGGACGGACAGGAGCAACGATCGCTGTTTTAATGATCGACCAGGATGTCCATGGATATATTTCAGCGATGGCGTATGAACGGCTCAAAATATTTATTATGATTGCGATGACCTGCGCGATCATATTCCTGACCTTTGCCTATTTACAGCGGTACTGGGCTTTCATGAACCAGCTGGAAGGCTGGCAAAATGCTGATTGGTTCCTTCGATGGGGCAACGCCATCATCATCATGATAGCGGGTTTAGGGATCACCATTGGTTTT
>CAZASA010000010.1:25597-49946 GCA_964487685.1 uncultured Planctomycetales bacterium | reverse complement strand
CACTCTGCCACCTCTCCTTCCAAAAACTAACCTTCAAATTTAAGAATTTCTATTCAAATGAATCCAGATAAAGAGAGGTGTTGTGTCATCGCTATTCTCCACGCCTTGACCCACCTCTCCCTATACTTTGACCCACTTCTCTAAATGGCTATTCTATCTTAAACAAAAATGCCCTACAACCTATTTACTAAAGATACTTGCTTGATTACACTAATGAATTTAGGGTTAACTACAGCCCCTAATTCCTCTGCCTTATACACATCTTTCAAAGCTCTATCGAATTTTTTTAACTGATAATAAACAACGCCTCGGTTCAAAAAAATAGAGGCATTGTTTGGAGTTATTTCAATGGCTTTTGTAAAATCAGATATAGCTTGAATGAGTTTACCATGTTCACCATAAATAGCAGCACGATTATTATAAGCCTCTGCATACTGCGGATTTATTTCAATAGCTTTACTATAATCAAAAGTTGCTCTGGGGAAATTGTTTTGTTTGTCATAACAACCCCCTCGACTATAATAGGCTTGTGAATAATCAGGTTTCATTTCAATAGCTTTTGTAAAATCAGAGATAGCTTGAGTCAGCTTGCCTTGCTTGTAATAACAAAGGCCACGGTAGTAATACGCGATAATGAAATTGGGCTCAATCCTAACCCCTTTATTAAAATCCAAAATAGCCTGAAAGAGATTACCTTGTTTGGCATAAGCAAGGCCGCGGTTGACATACGGTCTTGCTTTATAGGGAGATTTCTGAACAACATCATTCCACAAAGTTATGTCATTCTCCCAAACTTTATTTCTTTGATAGGTCAAAACTGAATTACAAGCAATGAGCAACGATAAAATTATAACCATCATTTTAATATTATTTTTCCCAATAAGATAATATGCGCCACCAACCAAAAAAATACTATACCCTACCAATGGTAAATAAAGCCGATACTCAAAGATAACATCCTTCATCGTAAAAAATGATTCAGGTATAGTAAGCGTCAAGAAAAACCAAAAAATAAAAAAAGAAACTAATCTGTATTTAAAAAACGAAAGTTTTGTAAAATAAAAAATAGTTATTAGGAATAAAAAACTGATCAATACAGGTAATTCAAAAATATTCTTGTAGATAGGATAATCATAATCCAGATTCTGATTGATTGGCAAAAAAACCAATCTTATATAAGTGAGCATTACCCTGAATTCAGTCAAAAAATAATGCAAAGGGGTGATAACACCTCCGGGGATCCTTAAATCACCATGATGATTCTGAAATGTTTCTGACCCGCTTAATAAAAGTGTTAAAGGAATAATGATTAGAATAAACAAGAACGGAGAAATATGTTTCCAATCAAGCCTTCCCTTGATGTTTAAAAATGTGCGCTCATAAAACAAAATTATCAACGGCAGTGTAACTGCATTTTCTTTAGTAAACATTGCCACAATGGCTATTATCAGCGATAGAATGCAGTACAGACGATTCGTCGGAACGCCCATACAAACGCCCGCCTGACCACCCATACACCTTGATTTAACATAAAGGCACACTGATGCCAAGTAAAACATGGCCGCCATTGAAGCGGCTCTTTGCCAAATATTCGTTACCGCTTCGATTTGAATTGGATGACTTACAAATACCAACCCCGCAAGCAAAGCAATAAGATTTGCATGTTGGGTAATTTTATTCCCTTCCTTACCTATCAGCTGGTCGTTCATGGCAGGGGTAGAAATAGTCAGGAGTGTCAGCCACCAGACTAAAATAGCTGAAACTAAATGAACCAAAAAATTAAACAGGTGGTAACCAAATACATTAAGTCCGTTGAGATGATAGTTAAAGGCAAATGAAAGGAAAGTAAAAAAACGGCTATACCAATATCCCCATATTCTTTGGAAATTATAAATGTTTCTTATTGCAGGATTATAGACAATAAAGAAATCATCATCGAAATGAAATGAGCAAAAAAAAGAATTAGAGTAAACAACAATCCCTAAACCAGTGATAAGAAGGATTGAAAGCAACTTAAGATAAAATGGCCTCAAAATAAACTTCATGAATGCATAGCGCCCCTTCAGACCCCCGTAATTATTCCGAAATAAGATTTAAAAAAGTAATCAGCTGTGCTAAAAACGTGATAAAAACTGCCTTTATTCGGTATCACGTACCATCAAATAGAAATAATTGAATCTCTATTTCTTATCAACAAAAGCGGTGGTGCCGATGCTATTGTTTATGCTTCGACCCACCTCTCCAGAAATTACAAATCCCTTATTCTACTATGCTTGCGATACTTTTCAATTTTTTATCTAAAATCTCTTTATTTTTATTCAAATCGATTATCAGAAGATGCGGATCTTGAGATATAAAGTCCTTTGCTGTTACGCTGGTAACATTCAGCGAAGCGCCTGAAATAATACCTTTTTCTTGGAAAGCCGCTTTAACTAACCCCGGAACGTCATGCGACCAAAAACACGTTGTATTTCCAAATTCATCATTATCGTTCCCTTTCACAAAACACGTAGGTCTTATAACATAAACTCGCTGGATATGTGAATTATATTTACTGATGATCTCATTTTCGATATACCTCAATTCACGAGAATTATTATCAACACAATACTTCCTAAACGTCACCTGGGCAAAAATCATTGCGCAAATGCAAATAAAAATAAGAACAACTGTGGCAATTGTCTCATAACCTCCTTGCTTAAGAAAAACAACGAGGATTCTTCTAATTCCATTCCAAAATAATATAAATACAATAGCCATCAGTGGCGCAAGAGTTCTATAAAAAGAAACATATGCATGAATAACCAAGGTTACACAACAACTTAATAAAATTAAGACTAATATTGCAAGATATTTGAATAATAAATTCCGTGCAAGAATACCCTTATTGCTGACATCTTCCGATCGCATAAGATAAAGAAATTCTGAAACAATTCCCAAGAAAATAATAGAAAACACACCAACAGCAACGGCTCTTGATGAAAATATAAGCACATTTTGCCACAGATTAAGAGCCGCAACCATCGGCTGTCTAAAAAACCAACATAATTTCTGCCCATAATTAAAAGCAACTGAATTATTATAAATAGATCCTTCTCCCATCGCATTAGCAGGGACTAACATTTTAAAAAATATAAAATATATCAATACGGCAATAAAAAAAATTGCCAAATGCAGCCAAGGCCACTTGATATTATTCATTTCCCGGCAGTCTGCCCCAATTAACCAAATAGCCAATAACGCAATAAAAAAAGTCGATCCTGATTGATACGTCATTAAAGAACATAATAATAAAAACAAAGAATAAAGGGGCCATTCAAAAAACCGGAAATTTATTAGACGTTCCTGATTTCTTTCTTGTTTTAAGAGCACGAAGGCCGAAAATATGCTTAGAAGAATTGCAACAGGTACGTAGAAAGCAGCTACCGGATATACATAAACTTGAAATGGTGGAAGAACAACAATTGCAAGACTAACTAAAAAAGAATCTCTTTTCAAAAAACCACAGATTCTGCGAAGCCATATATCAATAGCCAACGCTATAAGACTAATAATAACTATTGTAAAAAAACGGACGATATTTGCACTGTTAATAGTACCTACCAAAGAATCCATCGAGAACATAATAAATTTTGCTAATGGCCTGCCACATTTCCCCTGTTGGATATATTGAACATGGGTCGCCCAGTGTGTTCTCTGCCAATCCCACAAAAAAACATCATCATGGTATAAATAATGACCCGTTATGCCTGGAAAAAACACAATGGACAACAAGGCAAGAAATAATAGAAAAACACTAAAAGTTCTCGTCTTTGATTCACTCGCAAAATAATTCAAAAAAAATAAGGAACCCAGAATAAATATTCCCCAGAATACAAGAACAGATAGTATATTAATCATAACAATTCATCTTTCTATTCAAGAAACCTACCACTCTTCTTATATTAGAAACTGGGACAAACACGTGACAAAAAAACCATTATCAGGCATCTCTCTTGATAATATTCTCAAATATATGAAATCCTACCATTAATATCACGAAAGTTAAACTTAAAATATTCAAGAATTTGATTTACCGCCTAATCCCTCAAAGCTACCATTAATCATGGTCAAAAGCCGGTCTACCCTTGTTTTTTTCTTATTTCTTCTGCTTCTTATCGTCGTTTACTCACCTGTCCTTTATTTTAATTTTGTCTTTCATGATGATGCCCTGTTTTGGCTCAAACTAAAAGAATACGGGATCAAGCATTATTCCTATGATAATTTGATCATTGAATGCAGGTTTGGGGAAGCGTGGCTGCAAACCCTGGAAAATATTATTGTCCGTCATGTCACTGACCTTACATGGTTAAGATTTTCCAGTCTTTTCATCTTAAGCTGTAATGCCTATTTAATGTTCCTGCAAATGCGCCGGTTATCGTTCTCGGATATTCAAGCATTCCTGGTGATCTCGGCCATGGCTTTCCTTCCGGGCTTCGCCGCCAACATTTTTAACAGCAGTTATTGCTTTGTGTTCTTTTTGACAATTCTTCTAGCTACCTGTTCATTCAATCAGGCCCGGAATTCCCAAAAGATCCCCCTGCCGGTCTTGCTATTGTTCCTATCCATCGCAACCTATCCCTCGACGGCCATGTTCTATTGGGTGATGGTGGGCATGTATATTTTATTTACACCTGACCGTTATAGCGTCCAATTTAGGCAGAACATTTCGCGATTGATAGCTGTAGGGACAACGGGGCTTGTCATTTATGCCGCTCTCATCTACGTAATGCATTTTTATTTTTCCCATCATTTGAACAACACCTTTTATAACCCTTATCTGATCAGCCTCGACTATGCTGGAAAATTCCAATGGTTTATCCAGGAGCCTTTGACGAATTCTTTAAATTTATGGAACATCTTCCCTAAAGTCACCACCTCATTGGTCATTATCGGATTTATATTCATCAGCGCCTGGGCCATTTTTAGGAAAAAACTCTTCGCCATAGAACCCTCGAAACGAAAAGCTTGGGTCTTGACCTGTTTATGGCAGACAGCCCTATTTATTATTGTTTTCTTTTTGACCTTTCTGCCCAATCTCGTTGCCCAAGGTAATGCGGCCTTTTATCGATGTTTACTGCCCTTATCGTCCTTGACCTGGCTTCTGTTAGTCTGGGCCCTGTTCCAATGGCAAAAGATCTGGCCTAAGATTTTTACCAGCATGGTCATAACAGCATTATTATCAACAGCGGTCGTTTATGCAGGTATTAAAACATACGATAACGTTTTATGGTACCGTGTCTTGCCAAGCTATGTTGAATTCAAAGCGTATATGGATATGGCCAAAGAACTGCGTTCGAAAAAGACTGACGGTGTCTATGTCATACTCCCCTATCATTTCCCGGTGCAACGATACGACGAATTCAATGTGCTAACATCCGACTTTACCGGTGAAATCTATCATCTTATCTATTGTGTATTAAATGAAACAGACTCAACCAACCGTGGAGTCCCAAGGGTCTATATTTCATCTCCGGGTTCAACATATGCCCGTGAATTGATCGAGGTATATTACAAAAAGTTACCGAATGGAGAATTTATTTATAAGAACATTAATAATAATCATTTCCTACCATTGAAATATAATTGGGTCTCCTGCGATCATGGGGTGCTGCCATTTTTGTACCCTCAAAGAATTGATCCTAAAGGCAAAAATTGGTCCATCATCAATTTGACCGACCTATTTAGCCTCTCCAATTATAAAGAATTTTTTACGTCATGACGGCTAAGTGGGATCAAATTTGAAAAGTAAAGTGTCCGCGCGATATCCTTAAAACCCAATAGCACTGAAAGCTTTCCCAAACCCACCCCTATTTGCAATAATTCGCTGGCCTTAATATAGCGTGCTGTTGCTTTCCGTTCAGGCCTGGAAGGCCAAGGCAATAACTGCACATGTAAGCTGGGATTATCGTTGAGAAACCCAAGTTTTATCCCAAATTCAAGGACATCCCTTAACAGCAGGATTGAAAAATTAACGGTCATGGCTTTCCTGGACTTGACCAGTGTCATCTTATACGTTTCCATGATAACAGGCGTCAGGCCGTCCAGTTGATGGACATGAATGAAATCCTTACTTAAAAAATCCAAGAAATGCTTAATGACAGCGGCATACCGGGCCACACTTTTAGGGCTATGGTGATTGGCTGAATCGGTCAAAAAACGTTCAAAGAAATCAGGCAGGTCAATGTGACGGGAAATTGTTAAAGCTTCACCGGTAGCTATCTTTTCTTCTATCTTTTCTAAAAGGTCTTGAGCTTCCTTTAAATTACTCCCGGCAAGCTGTGAATACAGCAATCCACGGGCCATGTAATCGATATAATAAAGACCGTTTATTTGGCGGATCTTGCCCATTAATAGGAAACAAAGAAGATGATATAAAGCAGGACGGAAATAATGACGAAGGAAATCAAATAAAAATCATTGAAATAAATAAAATCCTGCAGGCGCTCATTGGCCGTATAGGTATGGGCGACATTCTCCGAGACGATCTGGCCGCTTGTACGCATATTGACGACTTCATTGCGCTTAAGCCGCAAGAACTGGTCAGCGATCTTGTAGGCCTGTAAACCACCGCTTTCGATCAGGTCCATGACCTTTTTTTCGGATACGGCCAGGATCTGCGCTGTTTCACGGACAGTGATGTATTGGCTGCTCATGATCTTACCTTACCTGAAGAGGCCCATTGGTCGATCTGGACCCTTTCAAATTTCCAGGTGTCCCCTTCCTTGGTCGCGGGTATCTTACCGCTCGTGGCTAATTCCAAAATGGCCGGGATCTCAATTTCCAAATATTGGGCCAGATCATCAATAGAAAGAAAATCTTCCAGCATATGGCAGCGGCCCTGAAAGACCGCCCCCTCGACGATATTTAATTTAGATGTTGAGATGTCCCCGTGCAGGATAG
Source organism: uncultured Planctomycetales bacterium (assembly GCA_964487685.1). Classification (GTDB taxonomy): domain Bacteria; phylum Omnitrophota; class Gorgyraeia; order Zapsychrales; family Fredricksoniimonadaceae; genus JABDGZ01. The sequence continues at coordinate 43,004 of CAZASA010000010.1, read as the reverse complement.
CGGTGGGCATCATGACGAGCATTTTCTTGGCTACAATATTCCCCTTGACCTTGCCGGCCAGGATCACGTTCTCACCGACGATATTGGCCTCCACCTGTGCCGTCTGACCGATGGTAAGCGTCCCTCGGGTATCAAGCTTGCCCGTATACTTGCCATAGATCTTTAAATTGACAGGATCAGAAAATGTCAATGACCCTTCCATCTGGGCATTGATCTCAATGATCTTTTCTTCAGGGATTACTTCTTTATGTTCTCTGCGGTTAAAAGCCATGTTATTCTCCAGTCATTAAGACATCTTGAGGTGAAATATATTCATGTTAACAAAATAAACCTTAAAGGTCAAATATGTCAACCGCGTAAGTGATAGGCCAGTCCAGCGATCATGGCCGCATTGTCCAGACATAGGGCCATCGGAGGAAAAAATACATCGATCCCCTGCCTGACTGATTCAGCCTGCATTTGACGGCGTAAGGCGGAATTGGCCGCAACCCCTCCGCCGACCAAAAGGGTATTGATCCTAAGCTTACGGCAGGCCTTCAAGGATTTTTCAACTAATACAGCCACCACACTTTCCTGAAAAGAATACGCCACCTTGGCTGTTGAATAACCCGCGTTGCTTTTATTTTTTTGGGTATAATATAGCACCGCGGTCTTTGTCCCGCTAAAAGAAAAATCATAGGTTCCTGACAGCGGCGCTTGAGGGAATTTGATCTCTGCGTTGACACCGCTTGCCGCTAAACGGTCGATCACAGGGCCGCCGGGATAACCTAAATCCAAGATCCGTGCCACCTTATCAAAAGCCTCACCGGCTGCGTCATCGCGGGTAGAACCTAATAATTTGAAATTCTTAAAATCCTTGATATGAAAAAGACTGGAATGACCGCCGGACACCACAAGCCCTATGGCCGGAAGCCTATTGATGGGACAAGCCTTGGTTTCAGGTGAAAATTTAAGATAATTGGCGTAAAGATGCGCCTTGATATGATCGATCTCGATAAGCTTGGTTGCGGTCGCACGGCTTAAGCCCCGGGCAAAACAAAGCCCCACCAGCAATGAACCGATCAATCCCGGTGCGCGGGTCACCGCAATGGCATCAATATCTTTCATGCCCATATGGGCTTTATTCAAGCTTTCCCCCACCACCCAATAGATGAATTCGATCTGACGACGGGAAGCTATCTCCGGGATGATACCGCCAAAGGCCTGATGGTCTTTGAGGCTGGTGGCAATGATATTGGAATGCACCTTCACCCCGTCGCTCACCACAGCGGCAGCAGTCTCATCACAGGAAGTTTCAATGCCTAAGATATTCATTTGCGTTTAAGCAGCTCTTTGATGCTGACAAATTCAAAACCTTGTTTTTCCAATAAAGGGATTTCGTCTTTAAGGACTTGCATCGTCAAATGCCGGTCATGGCCGATAGCAACAGCATAACCTTTACGACGGGCCCATCGCGCCAACGCCATGAACTGTTTAGTGATGGCATCCCTGGTGTTGACATTATCCAAAAAAACGTCCCGCTTGCCAAAAGGCAGGCCCATCTCTTCAGCCAGAGCTGTACATACGGAATTATGGGCTGTCATGCTGTCAACAAAGAACAATCCCCTGTTCTTGATCTTCCTAAAAATGACCTTCATCAAAGCCTTGTCGCCGGTCGCTTTGGAACCCATATGATTATTGACCCCTTCGATCGAAGGCAACTGGTCCAAGTCATCCACTAATATCTTGGTGACCAGTTCCGGCGGCATATTTGTCTTGATCAAATAATCAGGCGGATAAAAATGATCGAAGTTATGCACCGCTTCAAGGGGAAGATGAAGCATGGTCACCTTGTGATAAAGTCTGGCACAATTGGCCACGTCCTTGGTATGGCGTAAACCGGGTAAAATGGAAACCGCCAATGGTTCGGGTATTTGTTCTAAATAAGTGCAATTAGCTGTTGTCTGTCCCCAATCATCAATGATGATCGCGATCTTGCCGCCGGTTCCGGGGATCCTTTTAAATGGATGGGAAACGACAGGCGGGGGCAAGGTTACTTCAGGAGGCTTGATATTCTCATTAGGAATATACGCGTCACCTGTTTCGCTGGGATGAGGGATTATTTCCTTGGCAGGTTCCTCTACTTTAGATCTCGAAAAGATAACAAATAATATGATCGCCGCCGCAAACAATCCAAGGACAATGGAAGCAACCTTGGTATCACTCTTAGAGGAGCCTTTTAATTTTCTTTTAGCCATATCTGTAAAATGTCATTCCCGCGAAAGCGGGAATCCATAATTTATTTTTGCTGGAATTTTTGGTAGATCTTGATGCCTTTGATGACATTGATGGCACTTTGAAGCTGAATATCGTCGTGGTCCTTTTTCATTTGTTCCACCTGGCCCTTATCTTTCAAAGGCAATGCTTTAGCCTTACTTTCTTTATTTTCAAGTTCTGAAAAAACGCTATCCACGTCCTTAGTATTATCTTTAGGTGCGTTTTTTACATCGTCATCCTGGTCTTCTTTGGCCGCATTATCTTCAATGACCACATCCGGAGTGATCCCGATCCCGTTGATACATACACCTGAGGGGGTAAAATACCTGGCTGTTGTCAAACGCAAACCGGATCCATCCGGTAAAGGGATCACCGACTGCACAGAGCCTTTGCCGAAAGATTTGACCCCAACCAAAACCGCCCTTTTGTTGTCCCTTAACGCACCGGCCACGATCTCGCTTCCTGAGGCAGAACCTTCATTGATCAGGACTGCCATCGGCCAATTGAGAAAATCCCCGCTTTTGTTCTCGGACTTGGACACGGTATCTTCTGAAGAATGACGACCCTTGGTTGACACAATGGTCTTGCCATCCGGCAGGAAATCTTCGGCGATCTTGACCGCAACATCCAACAATCCCCCCGGATTGTTACGCAGATCCAGGACTAGGCTGTCCGCGCCCTGGGATTTTAATTTTTCTAAGGCCTGGTGCAATTCATCATAAGAATTCTCACGGAATTCCGTCAATCGCACATAGCCGATATGGTCGCTGATCAGATGAGGTTCTTTGACATCATCCACATGGATGATCTCGCGGGTAATGACAAAATCCTGGACCAGGTCAGCACTTTCACGAAAAACAGTGATCGTTACCTTGGTGCCCGGATCTCCGCGCAATTTCTTGACCGCGTCATCCAGTTCCATATTACGGGTGACATCATGGTCGATCTTAACGATCCTGTCACCCGCCTTGATGCCGGCCCGCCAGGCCGGAGAATCTTCCAAAGGGGCAATGATCGTTAATAAATTATCTTTCATGGAAATTTCAACGCCCAAACCGCCAAATTTTCCTTCAGTTTCGGTCTTCAAGTCCTTGTATTCATCAGCGTCCATGAACTGGCTGTGAGGGTCTAAGGATGAAAGCATCCCTCTTAAGGCCCCATAGATCAAATCCTGCGGGCTTTTTTCATCGACGTATTCCGACTGGATCGTTGTCAGGGCATAACTGAAGATCTCAACCTGGGAATAAAGGTCCTTCTTGTTTTGCGCGCTGACTTGTGAAACAGCAACGGATGAGAGCCCTGCCAGGGCAAGAAGTAAGATTACCCCGATATAGATTTTTTTAGGCACTGGTGATTCTCCTGGTTATAAGCTCATTTAATTTCTTAGGATTGGCCTTCCCGCCTGATTTTTTCATGGCCTGGCCAACTAAAAACCCGGTTGCATTAGGCTTACCTGATCTGATCTGTTCAACCACCGCAGGGTTCTGGGCGATGATCTCATCAATAATGACCAGTAAGGCCGAATCATCCGAAACCTGGGCCAGTTCTTTTTCTTTAATGATGTCATCAGCCCCGTTGCCTTCATCCAGCATCATGGTCAAAACTTCCTTACCGACCAAATTACTTACAATCCCATCTTCGACCTTGGCGATCAAACTGACCAGGTTTTTAGGGGTTATCTTTAACTCATGGACCTGTGTCTTGCGATTATTCATTTCCATTATAAGCGGGCCAACCATCCAATTAGCTATTTTCTTGGCTTGAGGATATTCTTTGATCGCCGCTTCAAAAAAATCAGCCATGCCGCTATCAGCAACCAGGATATTGGCATCATAATCCGAAAGTCCATATTCGCTTAAGAAACGCAAGAACTTTGCCTGAGGAAGCTCAGGAAGTTCGGCACGCACCCCTTCAATGACTTTTTGGTCAATCGTAAATGGAACCAGGTCGGGGTCTGGAAAATAACGGTAATCATGCGCCTGCTCTTTGGAGCGCATGGTAATGGTCATGGCTTTTTCATCATTCCATAACAAGGTCTCCTGGACGATCTTGCCGCCATTGCTGATCACCTGCTCGTGGCGACGCACTTCATATTCCAGCGCCTTTTTGACCGCACTGAATGAATTCATATTTTTTAGTTCTGTTTTTACACCCAAACTTGTTTGGCCCATCGGACGGATGGAAACATTGGCATCACAGCGCAAGGACCCTTTTTCCATGTCGCAATCCGAAACCCCCAAATATTGCAAGGTCAATTTCAGCGTGTTGAGATAATCATAGGCTTCTTGGGGTGAGCGCATATCCGGTTCGGTAACGATCTCGATTAGCGGTGTCCCGGTACGATTATAATCAACTAAAGAACAAGAGCCCGAATTATCATGCATCAATTTACCGGCATCCTCTTCGAGATGGGCCCGCTTGATGCCGATCATCTTTTCCTGGGAACTGCTTTTGACCTTAAGGAAACCATCACTGGCTACAGGAAAATCAAACTGGGAAATTTGATAACCTTTGGGAAGGTCGGGATAATAATAATTCTTACGGTCAAACTTGATAAAAGGGTTGATCTTACAATTGAGCGCCAAGCCAACCTTAATACCGGAAAGCAAGGCTTGTTCATTCAATACCGGCAAGGTGCCGGGAAGGCCCAAGCATACAGGGCAGACATTGGTATTAGCAGCACTGCCAAAATGATTGGCACACGAACAAAATATCTTTGTTTGCGTACTTAACTGCAAATGGACTTCCAGACCTATGACGGTTTCAAATTGTGACATACCCACTGTCATCCCCGAATGTTTTTCGTCGGATTAACCGACACTCACAGTTGTTCGTCGGGGATCCATTAATCTAATGTTGGTTTCTTTAAATGCCATTCAGTATTCTGTTCATAGGTGTACGCCATTCTCAAAAGCATTTCCTCATCAAAGGCCTTACCCATTAATTGTAAGCCTATGGGCAAACCATTCTTGGAAAACCCGCAAGGAATAGAGATCGCGGGAATACCGGCCAGATTAGCCGGGATCGTATAAATATCCGACAGATACATACTTAATGGATCGCTCACCTTCTCCCCGACCTTAAAAGCCACCGTCGGAGAAGTGGGAGTCAAGATCACATCACAATCCTTGAATACCACATCCAGGTCATTTTTGATCAAGGTCCTCACCTTTTGTCCGCGCAGATAATAGGCATCGTAATAACCCGATGACAACGCATAGGTGCCAAGCATAATGCGGCGCTTGGCTTCATCACCAAAGCCCAGTGAGCGGGTTTCTTCGTACATATCGACCAAAGCATTTTTACGGACACTTTTAGGGGTGGCCCGTAAACCATATCGGACCCCATCAAATCGCGCCAAATTGGAACTGGCCTCGGCTGTGGCAACGATGTAATAGGTCGCAACAGCATAAGGCGTATGCGGCAAGGACACTTCCTTAACAACAGCTCCTAATGTCTTTAATAGTTCCACTGATTTTTCTACAGCCTGACGCACTTCACTGTCCAGGCCCTCGGCAAATGCTTCCTTAGGGATACCGATCTTAAGTCCGCGCACATCATTGACCAAGGCCTTGGTATGATCAGGGACGGGAGTATTGACTGAAGTAGAATCTCTTTTGTCGTAACCCGCAATAATATTCATCAATAATGCGCAATCGCGCACGTCCTTGGTCAAAGGCCCGATCTGGTCCAAACTCGAAGCAAAGGCGATCAAGCCATAGCGCGAAACCCTGCCATACGTGGGCTTAAGTCCGACAATGCCGCAAAATGACGCGGGCTGGCGGATAGAACCACCGGTATCAGAACCCAAAGCCCACACCGCTTCATCAGCAGCCACTGAGGCGGCAGATCCACCGCTTGAACCACCGGGCACGCACGCTAAATTCCAGGGATTAAACGTCGGGCCATAACAGGACGATTCGCAGGAAGAACCAAAAGCAAATTCATCCATGTTCATGATGCCCAAAATACTGCCACCGCTCTTTTTAATTTTCTCGACGACTCCAGCATCATAAGGCGAGTGAAAACCTTTCAAGATCTTGGACGAACAGGTGATCTCTTCACCCTTGGTGCATAAATTATCCTTAAGCCCGATGGGGATCTGAAATTCACCTTTAAATTCAGGCTGATTTTGGGCCAAATGCACATAAGCTTTGACCTTGGGCTCAACAGCTTTAATACGTTCTAATACATCCTCATAAGCTTCCTTAGGAGAAGCTTTGCCGGATCTGTATAGATCCAATAACGCGTGGGCAGTCAGGGCGTGTAGTTTCATTCGATGACTAAAGGCACTTTAAAACAGCCGTCTTTGGACTCAATGGCAACTGACAGCGCTTGTTGGTGGGTTAATGAGGGTTTGATAATGTCAGCTCGAAGCACATTGCCCAAGGGCACCGCATGGCTGGTGGGTTTGACATTTTCCACGTCGAGTTTTTGCAATTGCTCTACATAATGGACAATGTCCCCCAAGGTCTTGGTGAAGCCTTCCAGCTTCTCTTCAGGCACATGGATGCGCGCTAAAAGAGCGACATATTTGACATCTTCTTTACTAATAGACATAGGCAAAATACTATCATCAAAGGAAGCTAAAAACAAGGGTTAGTTGATCAACGAGGGTCTGCTACTCGACCCATAAATAAGATATGGCCGGTCTTATTTTCCTGGATCACCAATAAAAAAGGATGGTCGGCTCGGAATATTTTGACAATGGGCCTGTTAATTTGCATACCAAGCCTTTTCATCACTACTCCAGTTGCGGCCGAAGCTTCTGTCCCCTCTTCATCGGTATTGATCCACGCTTCATGGATAACCAGTCCGATACAAAGAGCATCATTGGGCGCAATATCTGCCATGCCTGAAAAGTCAGCAAGATGCTCATCAAAGGCCAGTTTCATGCCCATTGCGATCAAGGTGTCATTCAAGGGATAACTAGAATTAAATTTAAATTTAGGAAGGACAATATTCACTTCCTGCATGGTCATGCTTTGCTGCCATTGAGTGAGAGCTCCCAACGTAAATATTTTTTCTAAACCATGGATATCATTGGCACGGGGTAAAATAACGAGCATAGAAAGATCGTCCGTTTTATATGGAAGCTGCAAAACCTGAACCTGGTCATTGTCCATGTACCAAAATGACTTGCCCCTTAATATCATAATGTCCGTCTTTATGGACCTGTCCTTATCAAGCCAAAAAAAATCTGGCAAGGTTTCCTCTTCCATAAAAGGAGTCGCCCATTTTCCTTTAAAAAATACAGCGTTGGTCAAGACCAGCCTTGAATTGGGCGTGATACTTCCGGCAGGTAAAAGATCTTTGATGCGTTCATGCGTCTTATCCGATACCCAATCATTGATCGCCACACGTGAGGCTTCCGGGTCAGATTTAAAATCCAAATTATGTGCTTCGGTGGAATAGGTGTTCTTGACCAAATTTAAATAATCATCCTTAAAAGGGCAGTCTTTTTGGGCCCAAAGCGCGTTGGCCACTGAAAGCTCATAGGACCGTCCGGTGCCATTGATATCTTCAATAGCATCAGCCACCTCAGTCCGTCGAGAAGCATCATCATGGCCCAGATGAAGGACAGCGCGCATCTGGCGGGCTGTTTGGCCGCGGGCACCTTCATAGGTCATCATTAACGCATTGGTGAGGCTATACGGAGAAAAAAAGACATTCCCTTCATCTTTTGATAAGCGTGCGTAAAGATCAAAGGCAAATTGATTCTCTGACTGGGCCAAATCTGAAGCGGATTGGGAAAAACCTGAAGAAATGGAAGAAACAAAAATTACAGTTATCAACAAAACAAAACGAATGATCTTCATTGGGACAATCTTTCTTTTAAATCTTCGGGGATCGCGGTTGGCCTGAAATCTTTGTTCAAACAAACCAGGGACACTTCAGCTTCTACCATCAAACGGCCGTCCTTTTTATCATGGACCGTCTGCTCAAAGACCAATTGGGACGCTCCCATTTTCTTTAATTTAGCATCACAAAGAACGGTGTCCCCATAACGTGCCGGGGAACGGTACCTGACATTGCATTGGCTCACCACGTAAACATAGCCGCGTTCTTTAAAAAGCTCCACACTTAATCCCCGCTTTTCCAGGAACTCCGTACGGGCTTCTTCCAGGTAGCAAAGATATTGGCCGTAATAAACAATGCCGCCGGCGTCGGTATCATGATAATAAATTCTTTTTTCCATTGTCCCTCAAGTGTCATCCCCGCGAAAGCGGGAATCATTTTATTAATTATAGCATGAGCCTTTTGTAAAGGTCGATGTAATTTGACAAAGTTAAATTCTCCGGCCGGGCATTGAAGTTGATGTTCAAGGCACCAAGAGCCTCCTCCAACTTCTCTTTAGCTGCCAGGCCTTTTAAAGAATTGACTATCGTTTTCCGCCGCTGCCCAAAAGCAGTTTGGATCATTTTAAATAAAGCCTCTTCATTTCCTGCTAGATCTTCATTTAGTTCTTTAAATTTCATATGTACGAAACATGAATCAACCTTAGGCGACGGCCTAAAACATGTATTCTTGATCTTAAAAAGTACCTTGATATCCGCGTAATACTGCGCAAAACAACTTAAGGACCCATATTCCTTGCCCTTGAGGGCAGTCAAGCGCTGCCCGAACTCCAACTGCACCGTCAAAAAAACGTCTGAAATTTTGCTCCTATTGGCTATTAATTTTTCTATGATCGGGGTAGAAATATAATAAGGGATATTGCCGATGACCTTAATGTTATCGGGAAGTTCACTCATGTCCCATTGAAGAAAATCAGCATGGATGATTTGGGCCTCAGATCCAAAGCTTGAACGTAATGGCTCGATTAGATCGCGGTCGGTTTCGATACAAATAAGTTTTTTGACATCGGGTGCCATCAATTGCGTCAAAACCCCCTGCCCCGGGCCGATCTCAATGACGATATCATCCGCTTTAAGTTTAGAGGATTGAATGATCTTCTGGAGGATATGCTTATCGGTAAGGAAATGTTGGCCTAAATATTTTTTGGGACGATGGGATAAACTCATGCCAATTCATAGGCTAGCTTGATGGCCGCCAGCATGGATGATGGGTCAGCTTTGTTTTTTCCGGCTATATCATAAGCTGTCCCATGCGCCGGTGAGGTACGGATAAAAGGCAGTCCTGCGGTAAAATTCACCAATTCTTTCATATACATCCCCTTGAGCGGGGCCAAACCCTGATCATGATACATAGCTATTATTCCGTCAAAAGGATGATGGAATGAAAAAAAAGTATCTGCAGGCAACGGACCCTTGGCTTTGATCCCTTGGGCATTGGCTTTACGGATGGCGGGTAAAATATACTTCACATCTTCCGTCCCTAAAAGTCCGCCTTCACCGGCGTGAGGATTAAGTCCAAGAACAGCGATCTTAGGGTCCCTGATCTTGAATTTATCCTTTAATGTCCGCGCCATCAGAGCTATAGAATCAAATACAGCTTTTTGCGTGATCAATTTCGGCACATTTTTTAATGGAACGTGACGGGTCACAATAGTCAAACGCATCTTTGGCGCCACGAACATCATGTCAAAATTACTGACGTCAAAGGCCTTTGCTAAATATTCTGTGTGCCCGACAAAATTCTTAGAATAACGGCTGACAGCTTCTTTTGATAAAGGGGCGGTTACCAAGGCATCGGCAACCCCGCCTTTGATCAAAGCGATGGCTTTGTCCAAAAATTTAAGAGAACCTTCCCCCTGTGTCTTGTAAGGAACGTCCAGTACCACGACCGAGGCTGGTTTGCCTTTTAAAAGTCTCTTGTCCCCGATGATGATAAAATGACCAAAGGCCAAAAGTGACTTATGAGACAAAGCTTTAAGGATCACCTCCGGGCCTATCCCTTGAGGGTCTCCCATGGTGATGGCAAAGGTCTTCTTATTTGATCTCGATATAGGCTTTATCACGTAATTTATCGACCCATTCCTTGAACTTGGTCTGAAAATGATCGTCCAAAAGCTTGGCATAGATCTGGCCTTTGACCTCGGAGAGGCCCTGCACCCTTCCCGGGGAGATGCCAATGGCCTTAAAAACATAGATCCCGTTCTGGACACTGACCGTGCCTGAGACCTCACCAACTTTAAGATTAAAGACCACATTTTCAACGCTTGCGATCATCTGGCCCCGTTCGATCTCGCCGATCGATGAAGCATCAGAGTATTTTTGGAAAATCTTGTCATAATCCTCACCAGCGATCAATCGTGACCTGGCTTCATCTGCCCGGGTCTGGGCTTCCTGCTTGCTGTATTTAGCAAAGGAAACAAAGATCGATTGCAAATTAACGCTAGGCATCCGGTTAAAATCACTCAAGTGCTTGTTATAATAATCCGTGACATCTTCAGGATTGACAACGATCTTGTCGCGTACTTCCATATCGATCTCATATTTGACCTTCATTTGGTCGGTGATCCTCTGGCGCAGGTCACTGACCGTCATGCCTTCCACACTAAGCGATTTAATAAATTCATCCTCGCTGGGATAGCGGTCCTTGATCTCCTGCATACGTTTATCGATCGTGTCGTCACGGACCTCTATACCTTTATCAATGGCGGCAGCCAGGATCAATTTGTCCTCGATCAATTTATCAAGGCCTTTTTGTTCATACTCCATCATGATCTTTTGGATCTCTTCAGAAGTCTTGTTCTCAACGCGCAGCTGGCCGGCAACACTGGAAATATATTGACGCAGGTCCTTAAACGTGATGACATCATTGTTGACAATGGCGATAATAGCATCAGTAGTCGGGCCATCGGCATGGGCAACAGGGATAAAAAATAAGGAACCTGCAAGAATTAGATGAGCACAGAATTTACTATTCATGTTTAGTTTCTACCTCTTTTTTTAAGTGTTCGATTGATTCTTTTAAGAGCCGGCAATACAGGTCAAAACCGATACTGGTGATAAACCCATGCTGCTGGGCTCCCAATAAATTCCCCGCGCCCCGGATCTGCAGGTCTTCAAAAGCGATATGAAAACCCGATCCCAGATCACTGTGTTTCTCGATGGCTTTGAGCCGTTGACGGGCGATCTCAGACTGTAGCTCCCGTCTTGGTACGATAAAATACGCGTAAGCCTGGATATCCAGGCGTCCGACCCTGCCGCGCAATTGATGCAGGTCTGCTAGCCCAAATTTGTCCGCGCGGTTGACGATCAGGGTATTGGCCATCGGCACATCGATGCCGGATTCAATGATCGTCGTGCATACAAGGATGTCAATTTCATGTTTCAGGAATTTTAACATAATTTCTTCCAAGAAGCGAGCGCTCATCTGCCCATGTCCAACCGCCACCCGTGCCTGAGGAACAAGCTTTCTGATGTTATCAGCAACAGCCTCAATGTTTTGGACCCTGTTGTGCAGAAAAAAAACCTGGCCGCGGCGGTCTAATTCCCGTTGAATGGCTTCCTGGATGATCTCTTCATCAAATGGGATCATTAATGTTTTTACGGCCAATCGATTGGTCGGTGGAGTTGATATCACGGACATGTCCTTGGCCCCTGAAAGGGCCATATACAAGGTGCGCGGGATAGGCGTTGCCGTTAGGGTCATCACATCTGCCAGGAGGCGGAAATGTTTTAATTTTTCCTTGGATTTGACGCCAAAACGCTGTTCCTCATCAATGATGACCAGCCCCAGGTCCTTGAATGCAACGTCCTTGGAAAGCAGGCGATGGGTGCCGATGATAATGTCCACCCTGCCTTCGGCTGTTTCCTGGACGATCCTTTTTTGCTCGAGCTTGGTGCGAAACCGGGACAACATCCCAACCTTGACCGGAAATCCTTCCAGTCGTTTGCTGAAATTATAATAATGCTGTTCCGCCAGGATCGTCGTAGGCACCAATATGGCCACCTGCTTATAATCCATCACCGCTTTAAAAGCCGCGCGCATGGCCACCTCAGTCTTGCCATAGCCAACATCACCGCATATAATCCGGTCCATCGGCCGGGGGGATTCCATATCTGCCTTGGTCTCAAGGGTTGATTTCAACTGGTCAGAAGTTTCCGTATAGGGAAACTTGGCCTCAAATTCCTTTTGCCATTCTTTATCTTTAGTAAAAGCAAAACCTGTCAACTGGGCCCGCAAAGCCTGGGTGCGTAAAAGTTCGGCGGCCAACAGCCTTAATTTCTTTTCTACGGCCCGACGGGTCGCCAGCCATTCCTTACTGCCTAATTTATGGATACGGGCCGGGCGCGTGCTAAATGAAACATATTTCTGGACCAGATGGATATCATGTTTGGGCACGAATAATTTATCACCGTCTTTATATTCGATGACCAGATGTTCTTTTTTACGGGCATCAACATCAAATTCTTTGATACCCATAAAACGGCCTATGCCGTGATTATTATGCACGACATAATCGCCTGTTTGGATATCAACGAAATTGTTTAATGGGATCTCAGAAGAAAATACAGATTTGGATGAGGTCTTAAAAGGGACGATCAGGACGATCTGGTGCTCTTCAATATTCTTGGCACTGGCAGGATCAAAACCATGGATGGCGACGACTGTCTCGTCATCCAGGTCCAAACGCAGCGGCATCTCGAAATTAGCCGGATAAATGTCCAGCACGCCCCCGCGCAGGGCAAACTCACCTTCCTTAAAAACTTTCGTCGCCCGGGTATACCCAAAGGCGACGAGAGTTTGAAGGACATCATCAATGTTAGTCTTTTGACCAACTAAAAATTCGAGAGATTTAAACATCTAGGGAAAGGTCCCTATTTTTACCACTTCTTATTACCCTGCCACCACAAGAACAACGGCGACACGATCCACACCGTTGAGTATGTACCGAAGAGGAAACCTCGGATCAAAACAAAAGCAAAGGTATTAAGCACCTCACCGCCAAAGCAAAACAAAGCCACCGCGGACAAAGTAGTCATAAAGGTGGTCAGGACCGTCCGGCCCAGCGTTTGGTTGATGCTTTCATTGATCACATCAGCCAGCGGCTTATTGCGCATCTTGGGCACGTTCTCACGCACACGGTCATAGATGATGATCGCATCATTGGTGGAATAACCCGTGATCGTCAAGATAGCAGTGATGACCAACAGGTCGATCTGGCGTCCTGCTAAAAGGATCAAGGACAAGGTGATCAACACGTCATGGAATATAGCGACGACCGTGGCCGCGCCAAAAGCAAAATGCTTGAAACGGATGCCGATATAGATCAACATCCCGCCCAAAGCCAGCACAATGGCCCATAGCGCTTTGGTACGTAACGCTTGGCCTACAACCGGCCCCACCTTTTCAATACGTAAAAGCTCGAAGGTGTTATCCGGCATTTTAGTCGTGAATATATTGGCCACCTGCTCGTGTGTGTCTTCCGAAGTCCGGATGATCACATTGTCAGGAGCATTGGGAAAGGTTTGAATGACAGCATTCTCGACCTTAGCCTCTTTGAGCAAGCCGCGGATGCTGTCCGCGTTGATCGGTTTGGCGAATTTAAATTCCTGGATCTGTCCGCCGGCAAAATCGATACCGAAGGCCGAGTCTTTCTTATGCATGAAATCAACGGCACCGGCAATGATAATGGCGCCGGAGATGCAGAAACAAATATATTTCTTATTCAGGTAATTGAAATTCGGTTTCTTAAACAGATGCATCATCGGCAAAGCCTTGATGATCCTTTCCGAGATCAACCAATTAAAACAGGTACGAGTGACATAGATGGAACTAAACAATGAAGCCAAAAGACCTGTGGATAAGGTGATGGCAAAGCCTTTGATGGGCCCTGAACCGAATTGGAAAAGGAAAAATGCGGCGATAAGCGACGTCACATGCGAGTCAAGGATCGCGGACCAGGCCCTGGCATAGCCTGTATTGACCGACGCGGTCAAAGGCCTTCCATTATCTATTTCTTCGCGGATACGTTCATTAATAAGTACGTTCGCATCAACCGCCATACCCAAGGTCAGGATGATACCGGCAATGCCCGGCAAGGTCAAGGTCACCTGGGAATCAGGCATCAGGATGTTGAGCAAGCCCATGGAGCCCAAGATCATCAATAAGTTGATCGCCAACGCGACCGATGCAATGACCCCTCCGATAAAATAATAAATACACATAAAAAACACAATAGCGATCCCGCCGATGACAGTCGCCCTGATACCGGCTTCAATGGAATCTTTCCCTAATAAGGGGCCGATTGTGCGTTCTTCTTCCACCGTCATAGGAACAGGCAAAGAACCGGTACGCAAGGCCAAGGCCAGCAATGACGCTTCTTCAAATTTAAAACTACCCGTGATCTCTGCATCGCCCGAAAGGATAGGTTCGTTGATATTCGGCGCGGATAAAACTTCATTGTCCAGGACAATAGCCAGCTTCTCATTGACATGTGCTGTCGTCAGGTCGCCAAACTCCTTGGTCCCTTTTTCATTAAAGGTCATGGAGATCTTAGGCTGCATGCCGGTACGGTCAAAATCCACCTTCGCATCCTTGATACCTTCACCGCCCATGGCTACATCTTTGAAAAGAAGGATCGGCGCATCCCCTTCCTTTTTCATGATCATCAGAATATCACCGGCAGGGACATGGCCGTTTAAAGCGTCTTTTAATTTGCTTTCATCCGGGTCCACCAAATGGAATTCCAAATGGGCCACCCGGCCGACCATGGCCAGGGCTTTTTCACGGTCAGTGACACCCGGCAGCTGCAATAAAATTTGATTGTCTCCCTGACGCTGGATCAAGGTCTCGCCAACGCCCAAACCGTCAATACGGTTACGCAACACTTCCATGGATTTAAGCACCGCATCTTCACGGGCAGCCGGAGGGAGATTTTCATTCTCAACCCTTAAGATCAAATGCATCCCGCCCTTAAGATCAAGACCCAGATTGATACGTTTATTGATAGGGATGACAGAAACCAAACAGCCGATGATAACAGCCAGGATAATAGCAAAACGTTTGCGCATTTCAGGGCTCATTTGACAACCTCAGGTTTAATTTCTGTATTTGTCACTGAAGCAATGGATTCCCTGTCAAACTCAATGCGGCAACCTTCATCCACGCGGACAACCACTGTTTTATCTTTGACAATGGCCACGGTGCCGTGGATCCCGGACGTGGTGATGACTTCATCGTTCTTTTTGAGTTTTTCCAGCATCTCCTTGACCTTCTTGGCTTGCTGACGCTGGGGACGGATGATCAAAAAATAAAAGATCGCAATGATAGGCACATACATGAAAAGAATCTGTGTGATCCCTGATTGTTGAGGCATATATCCACCTTTATGTTATGTCACCCCCGAATGTTTTAGTCGGGGGTCCAGTTCAAATTTTATTTAGATTTTTTCATCAATGATCTGACGGTATCGCTCATTTGGGCACCTTTGGCAACCCAGGCCGTGATCTTTTCTTTTTTAAGCGAAAAATAAGACTTTTTGGCAGGATCATAATACCCTAAGATATCCAGGGTGCGGCCGTCGCGGCCTTCTTTGCCTGCCATGGCCACGATACGGTAATTGTAAGCTTTGTTGGATGCTTTACCTGCTTTTTGTAAACGTATTCTAACTTCCATGTGTTTTAACTCCCTTTCATTGTTTACATATGTCACCCCCGAATGTTTTAGTCGGGGGTCTTAATGACATACTATTTTAGATGTGCGAGTTCTATAGCTCTTATCTGCGCTCCGGCCTTGTTCATCGTTTCGGTATATTCCGTGGCAGGATCGGAATCAGCTACTATTCCGGCCCCAGCCTGGACAAAGGCCTGTTTCTTATGAACCACTATTGTACGTATAGTTATGCAAGTATCAAGGTTTTTCGAGAAACTAAGGATTCCGACAGCTCCCCCATAAGGGCCCCGTTTTTGGCCTTCCAGGTCCTCAATAATTTCCATGGCCCTGATCTTGGGAGCCCCTGAAAGTGTGCCCGCGGGAAATGCCGCTTCTAAAACATCCAAAGCATCCATGCCTTTGCGCAGTTTCCCTTGTACATTGCTCACAATATGCATGACATGGGAATATTTCTCAACTTCCATGAACTCTGAAAGGCGCACCGTCCCCTGTTCACAAACGCGGCCCAGGTCATTGCGCCCCAAATCCACCAACATGATATGCTCGGCTTTTTCCTTGGGATCAGCCAAAAGACTTTTCTTCAAAGCTTCATCCTCAGCCTCATTACTTCCCCTCGGACGTGTGCCTGCAATAGGCCTGGTTTCAACCAAGCCGCCTTCAGCGCGCACCAAAAGCTCCGGTGAAGCCCCAACCAGTTGCAAGCCATCAAAATTTAAATAGAACATATAAGGCGAAGGATTAAGCACGCGCAAACAACGGTAGATCTCAAAGGCATCGACACTGATATCGGCTTTTAGACGCTGGGAAAGAACAATTTGAAAAATATCCCCGGCTTTAATATGTTCCTTGGCCTTGATCACCATTTGCTCATACTTTGCCTTGGTGCAGTTGGAGCTAAAAGTTATTTTCCTGGTGCTTTTCTTGGAACTTGGCGCTTTTAAAGGCTTTTGAAGGTCTTTGATCAAATCATCAATGATCTTTTGGGCAGCCTTGTATTTATTGATCTTGACGGCCTCACTGTCCCCCTTGGCCAAATGCACACAACTGACTACCTTGATCGTATGATGACGATGGTCAAAAACAACCAAATGACGGGCCAGGGCCAAGCATATATCCGGTAAATTAAGGTCATCCGTCGTTTTATCCGGCAGGCGTTCAAAAAAACGGACACAATCATAACTCAGGAAACCTACCATCCCGCCGTAAAAACGCGGCAGGTCCGCCACTTGCACCGCTTGAAAATCCTTCATCAATTCCCGAACGACCGACAATGGTGAGCCCTTAAAAGAAATCTTTTCAGCCTTCTGTTTGCCTTTTACAAAACGCAGTATCCTGGCTTCATGGCCTTTGGTCGTAAAAACCAATTCCGGGTCACGGGCAATAAAGGAATACCGGGCCACTTTTTCCTCACCTTCAACTGATTCCAATAAAAAAGAATAGGCACGATGGCTTGATAATTTGTAATAAGCCGACACCGGTGTTTCCAAATCCCCCGGTAACTCCCTATATACAGGTATCAAATTCCCCTGACGACTAAGCTTTAAAAATTCTTCCTGAGTCATAATTCCCTTGTCATTCCCATTCTACTAATTGTCATTCCCATTCTACTAATTGTCATTCCCGC